>NZ_JAPCIV010000010.1:0-118354 GCF_027707585.1 Aeromonas sp. QDB39
AAGAGGGATTTGGTGATCAGATCACCGTCTCAACCATAAGTTCAATTCAGGTCACTCTGATTTGGGAAACAACGCCCCTCGGTGGCGTCATCCATGCCTATGGTGGTGACGACACCATCAGGGTCGGTTCCATCGGCGCCACCGTCTACACCGGTACGGGCAACGACAGCGTCTATGGCGGTGCCGCCTACCTCAAGGTGGTTGACGACTCCGGCAACCTGACCGTCAAGGGGGCGGCGGGCTATGCCGACATCAGCAAGTCCCAGTCCGGCAATGTCCATTTCGCCGGCGCCAGCGGCGCCACCAACATCGATCATCAGGGGCGCGACGGCGACATCCGCTATCAGGGGGCCGCGCTGGCCAACTTCCTGACCCGCAAGGGGATCAGCGGCAACGTCAGCTTCGAGGGGGCCGGCGGCTACAACAAGCTCTGGCACCAGACCGACCGCGGCGATCTGAGCTACAGCGGCGCCGGGGCGGCCAACAAGCTGGACCGCACCTGGCACAGCCAGTATCAGGGCTCGCAGGGCAACATCCACTTCTCGGGGGCCGGTGCGGCCAACATCATCAGCTCCCAGGTGGAGTCCGGCAACGTCACCCTGAACGGCGCCGGTGCCTACAACAAGGTGTTTCGCAAGGGGCGCGAGGGGGATATCAGCTTCAACGGGGCCGGCGGCTGGAACGAGCTCTCCCGTTTGCGCAACGAGCAGGATGAGTACCTGCAGACCCGTGGCGACATCCGCTTCAACGGGGCTGGCGGCTACAACCGGCTGCTGTCGGACGTGGCCGAGGGCAACATCCACTTCAAGGGGGCGGGGGGTTACAACCATCTCTCCCGCAAGGGCTCGGACAGCGACAGCTCCCCCTTCGCCGGCGCCCGTGCCGACGAGATCGCATTGACCACCGCCACCATGGGCGGCAGCTGGATCAACCAGTCCCAGGCCGTCACGGCCATCAAGTCCAGCCTGCAGCCCAATACCTACCTGTTTGCCTTCTTTGACGGCATGTACACCAAGATCAACCGGGTAGAGCTCTCCAACGATAGCGCGAATGGTGCCCTGCGCTATCACGCCACCTCCTGGTACAAGGAGGGAAACCACCTCGATGGCTTGGCCGGTCGTCAAATTGATGCGGGCAACGGCTTCGTCTCGACGCAAACCGACGGCGCCTATCGGCTGAGCGATCTGGTGTTCGAACGACGTCAGCGCATCAAGCTGGAGGCGGTGGAAGCGGATCTGACCGAGAACAGCTGGATCAACTACGGTGGCGGGGTGAACGTGTCGGCTGCCGACGTGACGCTCTCCAGCGCCAAGATGAGCGGCTACGCCGTTTATCGGGATGGCACCAAGGTTGACGTGAACGCGGTGAAATCCCGGGTACAGGCCAATACCTATGTGTTTGCCAAGCAGCTTGGTCCCTACACCAAGATAGTGGTGGTGGAGCTGGCCAATGATCGGGAGACCGGGGCGCTCAAGTACCTCGCCAAGGCCTGGTACAAGGAGGGCAACCACCTGGCGGGGCTGGCCAATCAGGTCATTTCGGAGCGTACCGGCTTCACCTCCATGGGGACAGGGGCGTACTCCCTGAGCGAGGTGCGCTATCAGCTCGATACCGTCACGGCCGTGTCGGATCGACTGCCGGCCACCCGCGAGTTCTCCAGCCAGCTGTTGCTGCCCCGCCAGCAAAGTGGCGGCAAGAGCAAGGGCGACATCTTCTTTGACGGCGCCGGTGGCGGCAACGTCATCGAGTCCGATGTGACCGAAGGCAACATCCACTTCAACGGTGCCGGTGCGGCCAACGTGCTGATCAAGCGCGGTCAGCGCGGCGATCTGGTGTTCCGTGGGGCGGGCCTGGCCAACGTGCTGGTTCATCAGGGTGCCCAGGGGCGAATGGATGTCTATGCGGCCGGTGCGGCCAACGTGCTGGTGCGCAGCGGTGACGGCGAGTACCTGGCTCGTCTGCTGGCCTATGGCAACATCTCGGTGCAGCAGGGCCGTGGCGACAGCCAGGTGGTCATGCTGGGCGGTTACAACACCCATACCCAGCTGGGCGATGGCCAGGGCCTGTGGCTGGCGGGGGGTGGTTTCAACCTGCTGACCCAGGTCGGCAACGGCCGGCTCGATGCTCTGTCGGTGGGCGGCGCCAACGTGCTGACCAAGTTCGGTGCGGGCCAACTGACGGCCGGTCTGCTGGGCGGCGCCAACGTGCTGACTCACATCACCCAGGGTGATGAGGCTGCCGATACCCGCGCCGTGTTGCTGGGCGGTGCCAACGTGCTGACCAAGAAGGGCAACGGCAAGGTGCAGGCCATTCTGGGGGGCGGCGCCAACGTGTTGACCCAGATTGGTCAGGGGGATACCCAGGCGCTGCTGCTGGGGGCTGCCAACGTGCTGACCCGGGTCGGCGATGGCGATCTCTCTGCGGTGATGCTGGGGGGCGCCAACGTGCTGACCCATGTCGGCAACGGCGACACCCTGGGCGTGATGGGGGCCGCCGGCAACCTGTTTACCAAGGTGGGCGACGGCACGGCGATTGCCGCCATGATCGGCGCCGGCAACCTGTTTACCCAGATAGGCCAAGGCGATGCCTGGGCCCTGATGGGCGGGGTGGCCAACGTCTTCACCAAGGTCGGCGATGGCAATGCACTGGCGCTGATGGTGGCCAAGGCCAACGTCTTCACCCATATCGGTGACGGCCTGACCGTGGCGCTGATGCTGGCCCAGGGCAACCTGGCGACCAAGGTGGGCAATGGCATGACGCTGGCCGCCATGGTGGGCAATGCCAACGTCTTCACCCACGTCGGTGCTGGCGAGACCTTCGCCGCCATGCTGGGGCAGGCCAACCTGTTCACCAAGGTGGGGGATGGCCTGACAGCCGCGCTGATGATCGGCAAGGCCAACGTCTACAGCCACATCGGCAACGGCACCAGCCTGGGGTTGTTTGCCGGCGAGCTGAACGTGATGACCAAGGTGGGCAACGGCACCACGCTGGCAGCCCTGTTCGGCAAGGCCAACATAGTGACCCATGTCGGCAGCGGTCTGACCGGTGTGCTGGCGCTGGGCAAGGCAAACATCATCACCAAGGTGGGGGATGACTTCCTCGGCGCCATCGCCAAGGCCGATGCCAACGTGCTGACCCACGTGGGTAATGGCACCACTGCCGGCGTGCTGTGGGGCAAGGGCAACCTGCTGACCAAGATCGGTGACGGCACCACGGTGGGTCTGCTCATCTCCGAGGTGGGCAACGTGATGACCCACGTCGGGGCCGGCAGCACCATCGGTCTGGCCAAGGGGCGCGCCAACCTCATCACCAAGGTGGGTGACGGGCTGGTAGTACAGGGCGCCTGGGGCGACGTCAATCTGCTGACCCAGGTCGGCAACGGCGATCGTTACAGCTTCGCCAAGGGCCGCGCCAACGTGCTGACCAAGGTGGGGGATGGCCGGGAAGTGGCCGTGCTGCAAGGGGAGGCCAACCTGGTCACCCAGGTCGGCAACGGCGACGGCTACACCGGCGCCTGGGGCAAGGCCAACGTCATCACCAAGGTGGGGGATGGCCGTCAGGTCGTGCTGGCCAAGGGCGATGCGAACATAGTGACTCAGGTCGGGGAGGGCGATGGTTATCAGGCGCTGCTCGGCAAGGCCAACATCGTCACCCGGGTGGGGGACGGCATCCAGGTCACCCTCGCCAAGGGGGAGATCAACCAGACCACCACGGTAGGGGACGGTCTGAGCGTGACGGCCGCCTATGGCAAGTTCAACAACAACGTCAAGGTGGGCGATGGCACCTCCATCAACCTGGCGTGGGGTGACTACAACCTCAACACCAAGGTGGGAGACGGCCTCAACGTCGCGGTCATGAAGGGCAAGGGCAATGCCAACGTCCAGATCGGCGACGGGCTGGACATCACGGCGGCCTATGCCCGTCACAACGTGGCCATCAAGATCGGCAACGGCGATTTCTACAGCCTGGCCATCGCCAGCAGCAACACCAGCAGCAACAAGCTCGGCACCCTGTTTGACAACATCAAGCAGACCCTGCTCGGCAGCGCGGGCAACCAGGCCATCAACTATCTGGTGCAGGGGGACGAAGAGGGCCCGCTCAAGGCCCCGCAAGCGGCCAGCCTGTGCGAGGTGCAGGGACTCAGCGGCTTTGGGCTGGACGAGATTGGCGAGGTGAAATCTTCCCTGGCCGGCAGTCTGACCGGCAAGGTAAGCCAGGCCGGCGAGCGCGACGAGCAGGCCATGGACAGGGCGCTGCAGCTCGATGAGCAGGGATTGGCCCGAGGGGGTGAGAACCTCATCGTCAACGGCGATTTCGAGCGGGGCGCCCACGGTTGGCAGCATGCCAGCGCCGGCATTGAAGCCGATTTTTCCGCCGCCACCTACGGGCTGGCTGCCGACGGGCACGGTGCCCGGGTCAGTGAACTGTCGACTGACCGCAATACCCAGATTTCCCAGGATCTTGCCGGCCTCAAGGCGGGCGAGACCGTCAACCTGACATTTGATTTTGCCCGCCGGGCGAATATTTCCCTGCAACACGGCATCGAGGTGCTGTGGAACGGCGAGCGGGTGTTTGCCAGTGAAGGTGACGCCAGCAGCTGGCAGAGCAAGGCGCTGACGCTGATGGCCCGCGAGGGTCGCAACACCCTGGCGTTCCGCGGTATCGGTGAGAGCAACGGCCTTGGCTACCTGCTCGACAACGTGGTGGCCACCGCCTCTGGTAAGGCCGAGATCGGCCAAGTCAGCGCCCAGCTGGCGCAAGACGACAACGCGGCCCGGGCGAGAGGGGATCAGGCGAGTGCCGAGGCCGACAAGCAGCGGCTGGAGCAGGAGAAGGGGCAGCAGCTGGCCGCCATTGCCGGCACCCAGGCCCAGCTGGAGGCCACCGATCAGCAGAAGCTGGCGCAAAATGGCCAGGATCAGCGTGCCGCCATCGAGGCAGAATCTCGCGACATGACGGCGCAGCTCGATACGCTGGCGCGCCGCTTCGAGCAGGTCAGAGCATCCGACGCGGCGAGCGAGCCGTCCGGCCAGCACTGGCGCACCGGCTTTGCCGACCGCCTGCTGAGCACGGTCCAGGAAGATCTGGACGATGCCGGCAACACGGCCGGCACGGCGATCGCAGAGGCCAGATCTCGCCATGAGGCGCAGCACCAGCAGCTAGACAGCGCGCTGGCCAAGTCCAAAACGGGTCAGCAGCGCAGCGAACAGCTGCAGGGTGACGCCGAGGCGGCGGGCCAGCACAGGGCTGCGCAGGCAGAACAGCGCCGTCTCGACGCGCTGGCTCGCCAGGGAGAGGCGACATCGCGGCAGCAGCAGGGCGAAGCGAGTGCCAGCCAGGCACAGCTCGCCGGCGAGCAGGCGGCCAGTCAGGCCGGCTTGCAGGCCAACCAGGCCAAACAGAATGCGGCGAGCCTCAAGCAAAGCGGCGACAAGCCGACCCGCCAGGGCGTTCAGTCCGACCCGTCGACGGCAGCCGGGCAGCCCCTGTTGCAGACCGGCGAGCTGGATGTGCCCGCTGTCGGTACCTTGTCGGCTCCTGATGAGGTTCCGCCTTCGGCCATCGACACCGCCACCGGACTGAGCGAGCAGGAGCAGTCCGCCCTCGACGGAGCGCTGGCGGCGGTCAACCGGCTGCAGGTCAATGCTGGTTCCCGTCAACCAGTGGCACGACCGATAGCCCCGACTCCAACGCCGACCCCAACACCGACCGAGGTGCAGCAGGAGGCGCAGGCGACAGCCACGGCGACCAAACCGGTGCAGCAGCATGAGGTACTGGCCAAGGCGGCCGTGGATCTCACCGGTCTGCATGGCCCCCGCACGGGCAGCAAGGCCGTGCCTGAGTTCAGCAGCCACTTCGACGGCTCTTCCATCGGCATCGAGAACGAGCTGACTGGGCTGGTGGTGGCGTTGCCGAAGAACTCGGCACAGAAGTTTGGCTATGTGCACGATGCAGCAGGCAACCCGCTGTTCATGCTGACCAAGGACATGAACCAGGGGGGGTACACCAATCCCGCCGGGATCAGCGATGTCAAAGGGATCAACCAGTGGCAGACCCATACCATCGAGCTGGTGACCTATCCAAGCGAGATGCAGGATCAGCAGGCGGTGGAAGCACGCAAGGAGGCCATGCTCTGGCTTGCCAGAGAGTTCACCCAGCACATCAGCCAGACCAATCATACCAGACTGTCCGATCTCGTGAGCGAGGATGGCCGTTTCACCCTGGTCATCTCCAATGCCAACCACGTGATCGCTGCCGGCAATGGCGCCGCCCGTGACGGTCAGGGGCAGACTATCGGCATGACGCCGAGCGGCCAGCAGGCAACCGTGGCAGTCAGCGCCAAGGCGTTTGGTAGCGGCTCTTCCCAGGAGATCCGGCTGCTGGAGTCCGCTCCCTGGTATCACCCCGAGCTGAAGGAGCTGTTGCTGTCCAACACGGCCAATGTGCAGTGGGAAGATGCGGCCACCGCACAGAATGTGTTTGCCTACCTCACTTCCATTTATGGCAAGACGGCCGATCTGGCCCGGGAATACGGCATTCACATCAATGACTGGGATCCGCTGGCCGAGGGGATCACGCCCAACGCCCAGGGGTTGACCGATCCCAAGGTCAAGAATGCCTGGGAAATCTTGCCAAGAACCAAGCCGGTGGCCATGTTGGCCCTGCTCAGTGCCCATGACCGCAAGCTGGTGTCCGAGCAGATCCTGGCGACCCTCAAGTCGGCCTATTCGCCGGCGCTGGCACAGAACATCTATGACTACTTCAAGTTTGGTGGCGAGGTGGCCGGGCATGGCATCAACAATGCGACCACGGGGGACAGCAAGCACCCCGAGCTGGCCATCCTGTTCGAGTTCCGCCAGGTACCGAACGAGCTGAGCCAGTTTGTGCCGAAGTCGGAATCGACCGCCAGGGTGGAGGTGAAGACCCTCGACCAGTTCGACCCGGTCAGTCGTCGCACCATAGTGGCGGCAGTCAACAATCTGGTCGAACAGAGCGCGGACTTCGACAGCTGGTATCAGGCCTATCGGGAGCGCCAGGGGCTGCCACCGGTCAAGAATGCCAAGAAGGTGGCCTCTGCCAACCACAAGGCCGAGTGGGTGATGGCCAACCATGCCGAGGCATGGAGCCAGCTCACCGCCGAGCATCAAGCAGAGGTGACGAGCGGACTGCAGGCCCTGGGCGGCCACAAACCGGGAGACCAGAGCCCGGGCGTGGCGAATGCCGATACGGCCCCGCTGGACCACCCGGTGCGAGGACCGGCCGTCGCCGTTCCCGAGACCGCCGGTTTTGCCTTCCAGCTGCTCAAGAGCGGAGACAATGGCTTCATTGACTCCACCCGTCGCCAGCTTGGCAAGCTCTCCATCGATCTGCCAAGCGAGCGCCTCAAGGCGGTGCGTGAGGCCGTGGTACGGGTGCAACAGCAACCATCGGAGGCGAATCTGGGGCTGCTGGAACAGAGCCTGACCCAGTGGCAGACGCGTGACCCGAAAGAGTTTGCCCGACGCGGCGAGCAAGTGAAGGCGCTGCGTTTCGAAGCGGCATCCTTGCTGAGCCACACGTTTGCCTCCCGAGCCAAGAGCGCTGGCGTGTACGGACTGGCCTTGCCGCCGGAGCATGCCGCCCGTTTTGAAGATCAACTGGTGTTCGATGGCATCGGCCGGATTATCGGTGCCGTGGGCGAGCTCAGCGCCACCGACATCGCCAAGGTGAGCGAGCTTGGCATCCGGTCGCTGACCGAGACCAACTCCCGCGCCGAGCGACAGGCGCCGCGCACCGAGCATGACAGTCTGATCGCATTTGCGCACCATCTGAGCCAGTTCGACACGCCGCAAACCCGTCAGCTGGCCGCAGAGATCAAGTCCCTCTGGCTGTCGGGCGACGTGCGGGGGCCGCGCACCATCGCCCTGTTTGAAACTGCCAGCAAGACGTTGGGGGATTATCCGCAGTTGCAGGTGCTGGCCCAATCCCTGCTGGCAGATGCCCAGCGCAGCAAGGCGACCGGCCAGTACATCGACAACCTGTTTGGCCGTCGTTTCGATTCGGAGATCGCTCATGGGCTGGTGACGGCCCCATCGCAGGCCGCGCTCGATACCTCGGCACAGCTGGGATCCAAGCTGGTGAAGGAGTTTGATGACTGGATCCAGACACTGCAACTGGATGAGGCCACCCGCACCCAGCGCATCGACAAGAAAATGGCGGCATTCGCCGAGGCCATCAAGAAAGACACCCGCCCCTGGTTCAGCCGGGTGCCCAGTCTGACCGAGTTCCTGGCCGAGCCTACCTTTGCCAACTTCAAGCAGATGATGACCCGGGTCGACAACGGTTTCGATGTCATCAAGGTCCCCTTCCTGGCGGTGAAGATGGCCACCCACCCCGAGCTCGGGATGGACACGGCCAACTGGAAGAGAGAGGGCGATCGCTTCTACGGCAGCGTCATCACCAAGGCGCGCTCGACCAGTACCGAGGTTGCTTCGGCCAAGGACGGTCTGTTGCAGGTCGACCTGCCTGGCCGTACCACCAGCGACTATGGCACCGGTCTGCACTACCAGCCCGGTGGTGACAAGTACGAGGATTTCCTGAACGGGCGCAGCGTGGCGGATGGCCGCATCCTGACACCGGGCAAGGAGACCACCTTTGAGCGCAATGCGCTGGACAAGGGGCTGTCCGTGGTGACAGGCGCTTCCGGCTCGACCAACATCATGGTCCACCTGAACAACTATCTGGCGGCCAAAGATCCTGCTTACTCCCCAAGCCAGGCTTACCTCAACACCCTTGCCTTCCTGGTATTCGATGGTGGTCACTCGGTGAACGAGAGTCTGGCGGTCTATCGGGCGCTGCAGGAGAGCGGGGATGCGCGCAAGCAGGTGCTGGAAAGCTATACCGCCAACTACCGGGATCTGGTCGATCTGGCTGGCGAAGACAGCAAGGCGTCGGTACAGGCTGCACTCGATGGTGCCTTCGGCCGTACTCTCGAGTTCTATCAGCAGCATGCCTATACGGCGCAGCTCGATGAGCTGGTCGCTCTTGGCACGCCACGCAAGGGCGATACGCTTGCCGATGGCGAGCTGCCAGCAGGCTCCGGCAAACCCGTCTCCGTGGCGAACGATGGTTCGGCCCCGCTGGACAAGCAGCCACTCAATCCGCTGACCCGCTTCCTCAATGACAACCTCTACGGTACCCGCGATGAGCGGCGCCAGGTGGGCGACATCACCCGCCAACTGCTCGACCATGCGGTGAGCAAGGGCGAGGCCGAGCAGGTGACCCTGCAAGGGGATGCCGGCCGTCTGTCTGGTTACCTGCACAAGGGGGCCGAGCGGCCAGGGACGCCGCAGGATGGCAAGCCCGAGGTGGTGCTGTTCCTGCACGGTTCGGGTTCTTCCGCCGAGGAGCAGGCCGATGCGGTTCGCAGCCACTATCAGAAGCAGGGTGTCGACATGCTGGCGGTCAACTTGCGTGGTTATGGGACCAGCGATGGTGGACCCAGCGAGCAGGGGGTCTACCAGGATGCCCGCACCATGTTCCGCTATCTGGTGGAAGAGCGTGGGGTGGCGCCTGGCAAGATCCTGATCCACGGCTACTCCATGGGCGGCCCCATTGCCGCCGATCTGGCCCGTTATGCCGCCGAGCAGGGCAAGCCGGTGGGCGGGCTGCTGCTCGATCGCCCCATGCCCAGCATGAGCAAGGCTATCACGGCCAACGAGCTGCCCAACCCGGGTGGTCTGGTGGGGGCGATCGCCAAGGCGATCAACGGCCGTTTCTCGGTGGAGAAAAACCTCGACGGCCTGCCCAAGAGCACGCCCATCATGTTGCTGACCGACAACGAGGGGCTCGGCAGTGAAGGAGAAAAACTGCGGGCCAAGCTGGCGGTGGCCGGTTATCAGGTCAGCGGTGAACAGACCTTCTATGGCCATCTGGCCAGCAACCGCCTGATGGGTCAGTACGCCGAGCAGATTGTTGGCGGCTTGTTGAGCCGCACGCCGGCGGCGCTGGATGGCGCGGATCAGCCGGTTCGCAACCAGCGGGTCGAGCAGTGGCAGCGACCTGAGGTGGCGCCGGGCAGTGAAGGGGGTGAGACCCGCTTCACCAGCCAGATCATCATCCAGACCGAAGATGATCTGGTGGCCGCCAAGGCCGCGGCCAGCCTGGCCGGCAAGCACCCCGACCGCAGTCTGGTGGTACAGCTGGATGCGGATGGCAACTATCGGGTGGTGTATGGCGACCCTGCGCAACTGGCCGGCAATATCCGCTGGCAGGTGGTGGGGCATGGCCGCGATGCGGACGGGCAGAACAACAGCCGTCTCAGCGGCTACAGCGCCGACGAGCTGGCCGGGCATCTGCGCCGCCTGGGCGATCGCCTGCAGCAAGAGGCTGGCGTGACCACCAAGCCGAGCCACATCAGTCTGGTAGGTTGCTCCCTGGTGAGCGACGACCTGCAGACCGGCTTTGCCCGCCGCTTCATCCAGGCGCTGGATGGCGAAGGGATCCGTACCCAGGTCTCGGCCCGCAGCAGTGAAGTGGCGGTCGATCAGGGCGGGCGCAAGCATACCCGCGATGAGGCCGATGTCTGGGCCCGCAAGGTGGCTGCCAACAAGGTGGTGCTGACCCTGGATGACGCTGGCGAACCTGTGGTGCACAACGAACTGGTGCGCGGCGGTGTGGCTGAAGGGGATATCGTGCTGGCCAAGGTGGGCGAGGGTGACGGCGAGAGTCGCGTCCGTGGCACTATCGCCGACAATGACGAGACCTTCGTCGCACCCAACAAACAACGTCAGCCGGAAACGGCCTCGAGCCAGGCCGACAATGCGGTCAGCTACTCGGGCAACATCCAGGTCAACGTGGGGGATGGCGAGTTTACCGCCCTCAACTGGGGGACCACCAACCTGGGGGTCAAAGTGGGCACGGGCGGCATGAAGTCGCTGGCCTTCGGTGACAACAACGTCATGGTGCACATCGGGGATGGCGACAGCAAACACAGCGTCGACATCGCCGGCTACCGGGCGCTGGAAGGGGCCCAGCTGTTCGTGGGGCAACGCAACGTCAGCTTCAACCTGGGGCGCAGCAACGATCTCATCGTGATGCTGGAAAAATCCATCCCCACTCCGCCGCTGGTCAACCCGTTTGGCGGGGCGGCCCGCATTGCCGGCGCCCTCCAGCCGATCGCCGGTGACGGTGCCAAGCCGGATTGGGTGGCCAGCCAGTGGGATCAGTGGACCCTGGCTGGTGCCAACAAGTTCGTGGCCGACATGGCCGGTCTGGATCAGACCAGCAGCGTCGAGTACGGCTCGCTCACGCGTCTGGACAGCGACCATGAGCGCAGCAGCCGCGGGCTCAAGAGCGATCTGGAGGCAACCCTCAACAAGGAGTTCAACAAGCGGATCTCGGGCGGCGGCCAGGGCGAACAGGGACCGTTGAGCCGAGCGGACAAGCTGCGCCAGGCCAACGAGAAGCTGGTCTTCAACTTTGCCGTGGCCGGTCAGGGGGCCGATATCCAGGTCACCACGGGCAACTGGAACTTCGTGTTCGGTGACAATATCCAGGCGATCCTGGACACCAACTTGGGTTCCCTGTTCGGGCTGATGACCCAGGAGTTCACCGCCAGCGGGCAGGCGAAAACCACCTTTACCTTCACCCCGACCGATCTGCCGCGTCAGCTGCAGAACCGGTTGCTGGGTCGCCTGGCAGGGGTGGGCGCCGATACCACGCTGGCGGACATCTTCGGCGTGGATTACAACGCTCGTGGTGAGCTGGTGGCCCGCGATGGGGCGGCCATCGATGCGCCGGCTATGTTGCAGGAGATGCTGGGTGTCATCGCCGAGTTTGGTGGCGATCAGCTCAAGAGCCTGACCGATCCGGCCAAGTGGGTCGAGCAGCTCAAGGCCGGGCTGGATCTGGGGGAGGATGCCCTCAGCAGCTTTGCCCGCAGCCACGGCCTGCAGGACGAGGCTCCCGAGGAGGCCAAGTCCGCTGCCTTGACGGTGCAGCAGGGTAACGACGCCAAGCCGGCGGCGCTGCCGGCCGCCACCGAGGAGCGTGCCTTCGGCTTCAATGCGCTGAGTCTGCCCAACCTGTTTGCCACCCTGTTCAACCGGGACAAGCAGGCGGAGGTGGTGGCGCTGGCCAGCAACCTCAAGCAGAACCTGACGGCGGACCTGCTCAACATGAAGGAGCAGACCTTCGACTTCCTGCGCAACAGTGGTCACCTGCAGGGGGATGGCGACATGCATGTCTCCCTTGGCAACTACAACTTCAACTGGGGGGGAGACGGCAAGGATCTGGGGGCCTACCTCGGCGACAACAACAACTTCTGGGGTGGCCGCGGAGACGATGTCTTCTACGCCACCGGGACCTCCAACATCTTCACCGGCGGTGCCGGTCAGGACACCGGGATCATGATGGGTCGGGAGAACATGATGTTCGGCGGGCAGGGTGACGATGTCGCCGTGCTGGCCGGTCGTGTCAACCGTGCCTTCATGGGGGAGGGCAACGATCAGGCCTTCATCTTCGGAGAAGAGGGCATAGTGGAAGGGGGCGCCGGCCAGGATTATCTGGTGACCTCCGGCAACTACAACCAGATCGATGCCGGCGCGGATCAGGATTTCACGGTGACCATAGGTCATCACAACCAGATCCGGCTCGGTGAGGGCGACGACTTTGCCATGGTGTTTGGCAATCACAACCGCCTGCTGGCCGAACATGGCAACAACCAGGTCAAGCTGATGGGCTATCACGCCACCATTCTGGGTGGTGACGGCCAGGATCGGTTGATCTCCGATCAGGTCGCCAAGTTCAGCCAGCTCGATGGCGGCGCCGGCGATGACCTGCTGGTGCTGGGCGGTTACCAGAACCAGTTCAGCGGTGGCACCGGCGTCGACAGCTTCGTGTTCAGTGGCGCCGTGATAGAGAACCTGGTGCAGGACATCGGTAAGGAGGACTTCATCGTCTTCAACGACGTCAGCTGGCGGGATCTCTGGTTCAAGCGCAGCGGCTACGATCTGCAATTGCTGGTCAACCGTCACACCGACGGCACCAGCGAGCAGGGCAAGTTCGAGCAGCTGGGCAGTGCCACCTTCAGCAACTACTTCGCCGACAACCGGGCCCAGCTGGTGATCGGGCTTGGCGAGCAGCAGGCTGACGGCGAGCGCAGCTACAGCGCGCTCTCCCATCAGGCGGTGGACAAGCTGATCCAGGCCATGAGCAGCTTCGCCCCCGAAGCGGGCGACATGGGCCTGCTCAACCGGCTCGACAGCCAGGCCAACAGCCTGGTGCAGTCGGCCTGGGGTGATGTGATCCAGGGCAAGGGCCGGGTCGCCTGAGCGACCTGACTCCCATCCCGTTAGGTAAAAACCTGCTCTTCGGAGCAGGTTTTTTTTATGCCTGTCGCACCCGAAGCGGGCGGCGCAGGCACCAACAAAAAAGCCAGTCAGGGTCACTGACTGGCTTTTTTGTTGGCGCTTGTCGGGGATCAGTCGATGAGACTGGCCCACAGGTCGTACTCGTCCGCTTCATCGATGCGGACCTTGACCATGTCGCCGGGCTTGAGGCCGGTTTCACCGTTCAGGTAGACCAGGCCGTCGATTTCGGGGGCATCGGCGGCGGAGCGGCCAGTGGCGCCCTCTTCGTCCACCTCGTCGATCAGTACCAGCATCTCCTTGCCGACCTTGCGGGCCAGCTTGCGGATGGAGACCTGCTGCTGCAGCTCCATGAAGCGCTGGAAGCGCTCTTCCTGCACTTCTTCCGGCACCGGATCCGGCAGCTCGTTGGCCTTGGCGCCTTCGACCGGGCTGTATTTGAAGCAGCCGACCCGATCCAGCTCCGCCTTGTCGATGAAGTCCAGCAGCATCTGGAACTCTTCTTCGGTTTCGCCGGGGAAGCCGACGATGAAGGTGGAACGCAGGGTGATCTCGGGGCAGATCTCGCGCCACTTCTGGATCCGCTCCAGGGTGCGCTCGACGGTGCCCGGGCGCTTCATCAGCTTGAGGATGCGCGGGCTGGCGTGTTGCAACGGGATGTCGAGGTAGGGCAGTACCTTGCCGTCGCGCATCAGCGGGATGACGTCATCCACGTGCGGGTACGGGTAGACGTAGTGCAGGCGCACCCACATGCCGAGCTTGGCCAGCTCTTCGCACAGGGCCACCATGCTGGTCTTGACCGGCATGCCGTCGTAGAAACCGGTGCGGTGCTTGACGTCCACGCCGTAGGCGGAGGTGTCCTGGGAGATCACCAGGATCTCTTTCACGCCGGCCTCTTTCAGACGCTTGGCCTCGGCCAGCACTTCGCCGATGGGACGGCTCACCAGATCCCCGCGCATGGAGGGGATGATGCAGAAGGTGCAGCGGTGGTTGCAGCCTTCGGAAATCTTCAGATAGGCGTAGTGGCGGGGGGTCAGCTTGACGCCCTGAGCCGGCACCAGGCTGGTGAAGGGGTTGTGGGTCGGCTTCTCGACGTACTTGTGCACGTGGCCCAGCACCTCTTCATAGGCGTGGGGGCCGGTGATCTCGAGCACCTTGGGGTGGATCTCGCGGATCTGGTTCTCTTTGGCACCGAGGCAGCCGGTGACGATCACCTTGCCGTTCTCGGCCAGGGCCTCGCCGATGGCTTCCAGGGACTCCTGTACCGCGCTGTCGATGAAGCCGCAGGTGTTGACCACCACCACTTCCGCATCGTCATAGCTGGGCACCACGTCGTACCCTTCGGTACGCAGCTGGGTCAGGATGCGCTCGGAATCGACCAGATTTTTGGGGCAACCCAAGGAGACGAATCCTACTTTGGGGGCCTGTTTTGTGTTGGACATCGCTCAATCACTCTTAGGTGGCTCTAGTTTTAGGGCGCGGATTTTACCGGAATGGCTAACCAAAAACTATACAGCCGGCACGGCGGAATCGAACAATATCTCCGGCGAGGCAGGATTGTGCCAAGGCCGGCCCGTTTTGAGCCGATACGGGCCGATGGCGGCACCCTTGCCCCGTCAGTTCGCTGGCTGTTGAGTTTCAACTCAATTTTGCGAGAGCGGGAAGACGGGTGTCACTATACTCCCTGCAGGCAGACTGGAAGGAAGGACGGGATGGATAGCTCATTTGGCGAGAGAATGCAGAACGTGCACGCCACGCTCAGGCAGCGGTTTGACAAGTTGAGCCGGGTTGCCATCGCGATTTATGACCAGCACACGGACAGGCTCAAGACCTTCGCCCACAGCACCGAGGGAAGTTCCCCGCTGGTGCAGTACGAGGTCAAGCTGAGCGACGTCCCCTCCCTGCGCTATCTGGCCGAACATAAACAGCCCCGCGTGCTCGACACGCTGGATTCGCTGCTGGGCTCCCCCTCCGAGCACAGCCGCAAGCTGCTGGCGGCCGGTTATGAATCCAGCTACACCGAGCCGCTGTTGTTCAACAGCAAGCTGTTCGGTTTTCTGTTTTGCGATGCCAGGGAGCCTGGTTACTTCGACCCCGCCATCCGCGGTGAACTGGCGGCATACGCCCAGATCCTGGCGGCCATCATCGCGGTGGAGTTTTTCTCGATTCAGACCCTGAGCGGCGCGCTTACCACGGCGCGGGAGTTCAGCCGCTACCGGGATGAAGAGACTGCCAATCACCTGCACCGGATGTCGGCCTATTCACGGCTCATCGCCCGCGCCGTGGCCACCCGTTATCCCTTGAACGACGAAGAGGTGGAGTTCATCTATCTCTTCTCCGAGCTGCACGACATCGGCAAGATTGCGGTGCCCGACGCCATCTTGCTCAAACCCGGCAAACTGACGCCAGAGGAGTACGGGGTGATGAAGATCCACCCGCTCAAGGGGCGGGAGATGATCGCCCTGATGATCAGCGAGTTTGGCCTCGACGGCATCCATCACACCGACATGCTCAAGAACATCATCGCCTACCACCACGAGCGCTTCGATGGACAGGGTTATCCGGAAGGATTGGCGGGGGAGGCGATCCCGCTGGAGGCACGCATCGTCGCGGTGGCCGACGTGTTCGATGCACTCACCAGCGAGCGGCCCTACAAGCAGGCCTGGACGTTCGAAGCGGCCTTTGCCTACCTCGAAACCCACGCCGGCAGCCAGTTCGACCCCGCCTGCGTCGCCGCGGCGCTGTGCAACAAGGAGGCGTTTCGCGCCATCCATCAGCAATACCGAGAGCCCGCCGCCAGCTAGGCTGCGGGCCTGGTGTCATGGCTTGCGCTGCCTCGTTTTGCCCTGTTGCGACTCTGCCCGAGATAGAGTGAGAGCTGCGGCGGGCTTTGCCCCGTCGAGGCCGTCAATGGGATGGAGCCCATCATGACGAGCGTCACTGATTGACCCGCCTCGTGCCCTTGGGCTTATCCGGCTTAGGCCAGATCTGCTACTGTGACCATCAACTCATCACAAAGGGTGGAGCACAGCATGAAGATTCGATTCCTGGTGATAGCAACGACCATGGCGCTGGCGTCGGCCCCCAGCCTGGCTGACTGGGCCAAGGTGAAGGCGGCCGCGAGCGAGCTCGGCAGCGCGGTGAGCGACACCAGCAAGGAGGCGTGGCAGAGCGTTACCGACTTCTCCAAGGCGACCTGGGCATCGGTTTCCCAGTGGGGCTCGGAGGCGTTCAACACCGCCGGCGCCTGGACCGACAAGAGCGTGGCCACCGGCAAGGAGTGGCTCACGGTGGCCGACAAGAAGCTCGACGAGATGCTCGAGCCCAAGACGGCCGACGAGGCGCGGCTTGCCCTCGATACCATGGCCGACACCGCCCTGGTGCGGCTGTTCAACCAGCAACCCTCGGCCAAGCTGTTGTTTGACAAGGCTTATGGCTATGCGGTGTTCGACTCGCGCAAGTTCTCCCTGATGCTGCACACCAACCAGGGGGCCGGGGTGGCGGTCAACCGCACCAGCGGCAAGCACACCTACATGAAGATGTTCGGTGCCGGGCTCGCGGCCGGGCTCGGTGGCAAGTTCTACCAGCAGGTGATCCTGTTTGAAGACAAGGCCAGGTTCGATGCCTTCGTGAGCCAAGGCTGGGAGGCCACCTCCGAGATGGGGGCCGTGGCGGGCAAGGAGAGCGCCGAGTTCAGCGCCAAGTACAACGGCGGCATGGCCATCTACCAGATCGGCGAGAAAGGCTTGCTGCTCGATGCCAACATCTCTGGCTCCAAGTACTGGGTGGACAAGGATCTGACCCGCTAGTCACCCGCTTTCCGGCCTTTTCCGTCGGCCCGCATCTTGCTGGCTGACGGGAAGGCCTGCTACTTCGCAAATAATCTGCCCTCGCATCGCCTGTTACGGGCTGCTTGCCCCCTCTCATCCCGCTTGCCTGGTGGTTTTCTACTTGTTGGCACCCTAATTGCTTACACCCTGACAGCGTCAATGATTTGTCTGGGGATGGAATATGGAAATTAGTGCAAGCAGCCTGATGCAAGAGATGCAGGCTCTCAAGGTCGAAGCCGGCGCCACGCCGCTGACCCAGCCCGGCCGCCAGGTCACGTCCGACTTTGGCCAGTTGCTGCAACAGGCCCTTGGCAACGTCAACGAGTTGCAGGGGGCCGCCAACGATCTGCGTACCCGTTTCGACATGGGCGACAACTCGGTTGACTTGTCCGAGGTGATGATCGCCGGGCAGAAATCCTCCATCGCCTTCGAGGCGACGGTGCAGGTACGCAACAAGATGGTTGATGCCTACAAGACCATCATGAATATGCCGGTATAAGCGCGCTCACCATGGCAACTGAACATCATGAACATGTCAGCAATAAGGACATAAATCGTGGCTAATGACCAAAACGGCGAACTGCTGATGAACGATGAGGGCAGTGCCGCCCTCGATGAGAATGAGCAGAAGAGTTCAGCACTCGGCTTTCTGTCCAACACGGATGTGCTGCGTCAGATCACCCTGATCCTGGGGTTGGCCATCTGTCTGGCGATCGCCGTTTTCATCCTGCTGTGGGGCAAGGAGCCGGACATGCGGCCCCTTGGCACCTACACCACCCAGGAGCTGGTCAAGACCCTCGACTACCTCGATCAGCAGAAGATCCCCTATCAGGTGGATGGCAAGAGCGTGCTGGTCAGTGCCGAGAACTACTCCAGCATCCGGCTGGCGCTGACCCGTGCCGGCCTGGCCAACGCCACCGACACCACCAGTGACGGGGAAGACATCCTGCTCAAAGATTCCAGCTTCGGTGTCAGCCAGCGCATGGAGAGCGAGCGCCTCAAGCTGAGCCGCGAGCGTCAGCTGGCCAGCGCCATCGAGCAGTTCCAGAACGTGGCCAAGGCCCAGGTGCTGCTGGCCATCCCCAAAGACAACGTGTTTGCCCGCAACGAACGCAAACCCAGCGCGACCGTGGTGCTGAGCCTCAAGGGCAATGCCCTCGGCCAGGGGGAAGTGGACTCCATCGTCGACATGGTCGCCTCCGCGGTGCACGGTCTGGAGCCGACCCGCGTCACCGTGACCGACCAGAACGGCCGCCTGCTCAACTCCGGCTCCCAGGATCCCGTCTCTGCCCAGACTCGCAAGGAGTTTGCGATGCAGCAGAAGCAGGAGCTGGAATACAAACAAAAAATTGACGCCATCCTGATCCCGGTGCTCGGCGCCGACAATTATACGGCGGAGGTCGATCTCTCCCTCGACTTCTCCCAGCAGGAGCAGACCCGCAAGACCTACAACCCGGACTTGCCGGCGGTGCGCTCCGAAATGACCATGGAAGAGAACAGCGCCAACGGCAGCAACGGCGGCGTGCCCGGCGCCCTCTCCAACCAGCCGCCTGCCGCCTCCAACATTCCGCAGCAGGCGACCGGCCCCAATGCCGAAACGACCGCCTCCTCTTCCGGCCGCTCCCGCAAGGAGGCGACCCGCAACTTCGAACTGGATACCACCGTCAGCCATATCCGGCGCCAGATGGGTGGCATTCGCCGCATGACCGTCTCGGTGGCGGTGGATTACAAGGCGTCTACCGCTGCCGATGGCAAGGTGACCCGCGAGCCTCGTACCCAGCCCGAACTCGATACCCTGCGCCGTCTGCTGAGCGGTGGCCTTGGCTTTGATGTGACCCGTGGTGATACTCTGGAGGTGGTCGCCATCCCGTTCAACCGGCCCGAGCTCGAGAGCGTGGCCGAAGCGCCGCTCTACGAGCAGCCCTGGTTCTGGCGTGCGGTGCGCATCGCCGCCTCCGTGCTGGTCATCATAGTGTTGATCGTCACCGTGGTGCGGCCCATGCTCAAGCGCCTGCTCTATCCGGATGCCAAGCCGGAAGGGGAACTGGACTTCGACAACCACACCGTCTTGGGTGGGGATGACGAGCTCAGCCTGCTGGCGGCTCAGGCTGAATCCGAGCCGGTGTTCGGGGTACGTGATGGCCATCTGAAACTGCCGGATCTGCACCGTGACGAGGACTTGCTCAAGGCGGTACGTGCGCTGGTGGCGAACGAACCGGATCTGGCCGCACAGGTCATTAAAGAATGGGTAGCGAACAAAGATGGCTGACGAAAACAAGACACAGGTCACCGGCAATGACATCACCGACAGTCAGCGCCAGATCCTGGATCAGATGAGCGGGATGGAGATGGCGGCGGTATTGATGCTGAGCCTCAACGAAGAGGATGCCGCCCAGATCTTCCGCCATCTCGAGCCCAAGCAGGTGCAGCGGCTCGGCATGTCGATGGCCTCCATGTCGGATTTCAGTCACGACCGGGTGGCGGCGGTCCACCGTCAATTCATCGACGACATCCAGAAGTACACCAACATCGGTATCGGCAGCGAAGACTTCGTGCGCAAGGCGCTGGTGGCGGCCCTTGGCGAAGACAAGGCCAGCAACCTGGTGGACCAGATCATCCTGGGTTCAGGTGCCCGCGGCCTCGACTCGCTCAAGTGGATGGATGCCCGCCAGGTGGCCAGCATCATCCAGAACGAACACCCGCAGATCCAGACCATCGTCCTTTCGTATCTGGAGCCGGAACAGTCGGCCGAGATCCTGAGCCAGTTCCCGGAACAGGTGCGTCTCGATCTGGTGATGCGTATTGCCAACCTGGAAGAGGTGCAACCGGCGGCGCTGCAAGAGCTCAACGACATCATGGAGAAACAGTTCGCCGGTGCGGCGGGTGCCCAGGCAGCCAAGATGGGCGGCCTGAAGGCGGCAGCCAACATCATGAACTACCTCGACACCAACATCGAAGGACAGCTGATGGACTCCATCCGCGAGTCGGACGAAGAGATGAGCCAGCAGATCCAGGATTTGATGTTCGTGTTCGAAAACCTCATCGATGTGGACGATCGCGGCATCCAGACCATGCTGCGGGAAGTGCCGGGCGATCTGTTGCAACGGGCGCTCAAGGGCTCCGACGATCAGATGCGCGAGAAGGTATTCAAGAACATGTCCAAACGGGCCGCCGAGATGCTGGCGGACGATCTGGAGGCCATGGGGCCGATCCGGGTCTCCGAAGTGGAAGCGGCCCAGAAGGAGATCCTCTCCATCGCCCGCCGTCTGGCGGATGCCGGCGAGATCATGCTGGGTGCCGGTGGCGGCGAGGAGTTCCTCTGATGAGCGGTCACGTCGGCGTGAATAGCAGAGCGGGCAGCGTTATGGCGAGGAGTGCGGCAGACAGATGAACAACAACAAGCTGCGCGGTTATGTCAGACCCGACGGGGATGAGAGCCAGGTCCAGACCTGGGGCTGGCCCGAGATGGAGGTCGAGGCCGAAGTCGAGACCAATGCCCTCGGGCTGACGCCGGACTGGTATCGGCAGGAAGAAGAGGCCCCGGTCGAAGAACCGGTGGAGGAGCCGGCCCCCAGCATCACTGCCGAGGAGCTTGAAGCAATTCGCCAGGCCGCCTGGGAAGAGGGAATGGCCGAGGGGCGTGAAGCCGGTTATGCCAAGGGGCTCGAAGAGGGCAAGCTGGAAGGTCTGCAGCAGGGCCATGCCGCCGGGCTGGAGCAGGGCAAGGAGGAGGGGCTGGCCCTCGGCCGCGAGCTGGTGGATCAGCAGATGAGCCACTGGCAGGGGCTCATCGATCGCCTCGCCAACCCGCTCAAGGAGCTGGACGGCGCGGTGGAGCAGCAGCTCATCGCTCTGGTGATGCAGTTGGCCCGCGCGCTCATCCGTTACGAGGCTGAAACCTCGCCCCGGCTGTTGCTCGAAGCGCTCAAGCAGGGGCTGGCGCTGTTGCCGGCCGCCGAACTGGGGGTCACTCTGATGCTGCACCCGGACGATCTGGCCCGGGTCGAGCAGGCGTTCGGCGCCGAGGAGTGCGCCAAGCGCCACTGGCGGCTGCAAAGCGATCCCACCCTCTCCCCCGGCGATCTGCAACTGGCCACCGAACTCTCCAGCATCGATCTGACCCTCGCGGGGCGCATCGATCAGCTGCTGCGCAACTTCCTGCGCGACAATGCATCGCAGGATGTCCGCGGCTAAGGGCGTGCGGGCCGCCAGGGTGCGGCCTGTCTGCGTTCTCTACCCATTCAACATCATATCTCAGGAGGCCGGATGAGCGGCTCGTTACTCAATCGGTTGCAAGGGTATCGGGTTCGCGATATCGCCCCCAAACCGCCGGTGGCCGGCAAGCTGACCCGGGTGGTGGGGCTGACCCTCGAAGCCATCGGCTGCCGCGCCGCCATCGGAGCGCTCTGTCGCATCGATACCCAGGACGGCTCGCTGGAGGCCGAAGTGGTCGGCTTCTCCGGCGATCGGCTGTTTCTGATGCCGAGCGAGCAGC
The DNA here is from genome assembly GCF_027707585.1 of Aeromonas sp. QDB39. NCBI lineage: Bacteria > Pseudomonadati > Pseudomonadota > Gammaproteobacteria > Aeromonadales > Aeromonadaceae > Aeromonas > Aeromonas sp. QDB39. The sequence continues at coordinate 21,675 of NZ_JAPCIV010000010.1, forward strand.
TCAAGGGGGTCATTCCGGGTGCCCGGGTGGTGCCCATCACCGAGGAGCACGGCATCCCGGTCGGCATGAACCTGCTGGGGCGGGTCATCGACGGCATCGGCCAGCCGCTGGACGGGCTCGGCCCCATCCTCTCTTCCCAGACGGTGCAGTTTGCCCAGCACCGCATCAACCCGCTCTCCCGCCGCCCGATCCATCAACCGATGGACGTGGGGGTGCGCGCCATCAACGCCGTGCTGACCGTGGGGCAGGGCCAGCGGATGGGGCTGTTCGCCGGCTCCGGCGTCGGCAAATCCGTGCTGCTCGGCATGATGACCCGTGGCTCGGTGGCCGACGTGGTGGTGGTCGGGCTCATCGGCGAACGGGGCCGCGAGGTGAAGGAGTTTATCGAGGAGATCCTGGGGGAGGAGGGGCGTGCCCGCTCCGTGGTGGTGGCGGCGCCGGCCGATGCCTCGCCGCTGATGCGGCTCAAGGGGTGTGAGACGGCGCTGGCCATCGCCGAGTATTTCCGCGATCAGGGGCTCAACGTGTTGCTGCTGATGGACTCGCTCACCCGTTACGCCCAGGCCCAGCGCGAGATCGCCCTGGCGGTGGGCGAGCCACCGGCCACCAAGGGCTATCCGCCCTCAGTGTTCGCCAAATTGCCGGCACTGGTGGAGCGGGCCGGCAACGGCAGCGACGGCCAGGGCTCGATCACGGCATTCTTCACCGTGCTGACGGAAGGGGACGATCTGCAGGATCCCATCGCCGACGCGGCGCGGGCCATCCTCGACGGCCACATAGTGCTGTCGCGGGAGCTGGCCGATGCGGGCCACTACCCGGCCATCGACATCGAAAAATCCATCAGCCGGGTGATGCCCATGGTGACCTCGCCGGAACACATGGAGCTGGCGCGCACCCTCAAGCAGTTCTACTCCCTCTACCAACAGAACCGTGACCTCATCACCATCGGTGCCTACAGCCAGGGCTCCGACCCCCGCATTGACCGCGCCATCATCCAGAAACCCTATCTGGATCAGTTCTTGCAGCAAGGCATGCGCGAGGTCATTCATTACGATGCGGGCCTGCAGGCCCTGCAGTTGGTGGCCATGCCGCTGATGCGTTGACGAGAAGATAAGAGGGAGGCGTGCCCATGAGTAAAGGCTTGGTAATGTTGTCGGAGCGGCTGGTGGAGGCCGAACAGCAGGCGGCGCTGGCGTTGGCCAAGGCCCAGCAGGATCTGAAAATCTTCATGGAGCAGCAGGACGCGCTCAACCAGTACCGCCAGATCTACCACCAGCAGTGGACCGACCGCGGCCTGCAGGGCATCGGTGCTCAGCAGAACAGCCAGTATCACGCCTTCATCAACAAGCTCGAGCAGGCGGCTACCCAGCAGTACGAAGGGGTGCTGCAGGTACGCCAGGCGCTGGAGCTGCGCCGCGAGGAGTGGCTGGCCGCCCAGCAGCGGCGCAAGGCGGTGGAGTTGCTGCTGGCCAAGCAAGCGGGACGCGAGCAGCAGAAAGCCCAGCGCCAGGAGCAGAAGATGCTGGACGAGTACGCCATGCTGCGCCGTTTCCACCATTCTGGCCTGTAACTTGCTTTCTTCTTGCCATCCCGTGTGCGCCTCACTTCCCCCGGGGAGCTGAGGATAAATCCGAAGCCGAATGTCGCCAGGAATCTTCACCATGATGCAGACACTGTTAACCAATTCTCCCGCCGCGCCGACCGCTGCCGCTGCCGACAAGAGCGCTGTGCTGACGGCGAGCCAGGATGGCGGTGAAGGGGCCCTGCAGAGCGACGGCAAGGTCGGCTTTTCCGAGGTGATGAACCGGGTGCAGCAGGCTGACAAGATCAATGTCAAAGCCGACGGCAAGGTTGCCAACGCTGGTGGCAAGGCCCCCAATGCTGATAGCAAGGCTCCGGCGCGGCCCGGCGCCGAGCAGGGGAATGTTGGTGCAGCGGACAGCAACAAGCCGGTGCCGACCGCCAAGAGCGAGGCTGCCAAATCTTTGGCGAATGAGGCCGAAGAGGCCGGTAACGCCGACGACAAACCACAGAAGGGGAGCGAGCCCGACCCCGCTCTCGTCCCCAACGATTTCTTGCAGCGTCTGCAGGATGCCCTCAAACAGGACACCTCCCTGGTCGCCCCGCCGGCCATCAATCTGGTCGCCACCGCTCCCGTCGTCGAGACGGACGGCAAGATGTTGCCGCACAACGACGCGGACGCCGAGTCGACCGAGGCATCGGCCACCCTCACCCAGCCGCTGGCTGGCAGCGGCGATAAACAAGTAGCGACGACCAGTGCCGCCGCGCTGGCCCGCCAGGCTGCCAGCTTGCTCACGGGCGAAACCAGTGTGCCGGTTGATGCGAAAGCCGCGCAGCCGAATGCTGTCACGACGGGTGACGCTGCCCTGACGGCTCAGTTGCAGGAAACCGGAAAAGAGGGAAGCGGCAAGGAGAGCGGTGCCGGCGCCAATGCCGACCAACCTACCGATAAGAATGGCAAAGAGACCAAGGGGAGCAAAAACGAGCTTTCCGCCGCCGAGCGGGCGGCCTTGTTGAGCAAGGTGCCCACCGCCGCGTTAAGCGAGCCGGGTGAGAATGACACCAGGATCCAGCTGGAGGGCGCCGACAAGGGGGCCAAGCCTGTGGTGCCGCCCATGGCGGGCAAGGAAGAGCCGGTAAAAACTGCTCCACTGCAGGCCACCCACCAGGCCGTGGCCACTCAGCCCGGCGCCGCCAGAGCGTTTGAAGAGGGGGTGACCCGCACCGATGGCGGCTCGAGCAGCGCCGCTGCTGACAAGGCGCCGACGCAGACCACCGCCGAGGGGGATGGGCAGTCCAAGCCGGTGGCTGCCAAGGCCGAGGGCCAGCCTGCTCCTGCCGCCAGCAGCGGCGCACCGGCTCCGGCCACCGCCCCAGCCAGCGAACCCGTGCTGGTGGCGCCGCAACAGGTGCTCGCCAGCAGCGAGCCGCAGGGCCCGCAAGCGTCCCTGGCCAGCCTGTCAGCCGGACTCAAGCAGATGGAAGCCACCGAGCGCAGCGAAGCCCCCAGGGCTCGCAGCGAGGTGAAAGTCGACGTGAAGCAGAAGGCGGCAGAGCTGACTCGTGGCGGCACCCTGGAGAGCAGCGAGACGACCACCACCCCGGAGAGCAGCCGCAGCCAGCAGGTCCAGCAGAACAGCCAGCCCCAGGCGGTGGGTCATGACAACCGGCCGGCGGCCACCGAAGCGGCTGCGCGGCGCGAGCCTGCCAACCTGCCCCACCTCAAGCTGGCCGATCCGGAGGCACCGGCCCAGTTGCATCAGAAGGTCAACCTGATGCTGGCGGACAAGCTGCAGCAGGCGGAGATCCAGCTTGATCCCCTCGGCCTTGGCAAGATGAAGATCCAGATCCAGATGGGGGCAGACAGCCAGGCCAACGTCCATTTCGTGGTGCAGCACGGCCAGACCCGGGAAATGCTGGAGCAGGCCATGCCCCGGCTGCGTGATATGCTGGCCGGACAGGGCATCCAGCTGGGCCAGACCCTGGTGCAACAACAGCCGCAGCAGCAGTCACAGGGCCAGTCGGCATTTGCCGGTCAGGGCCAGCAAGGCCAAAAAGGCAGCGGATCTTTTGCCGAAACAGGCCAAACTGAGGCAGAGGTCACGGGCGCTGGCATGCGTTTGTCGACGGAATCGACAAACGACAGCGGAATTGATTTCTATGCTTGATGCCAGCCCGAGTAAGTTTATGATATCGAACAAGTTTGAGACTAGGGTGGACAAGGGATGGCAGACGATAACGAACTGACGCTGAAAGACCCGGCGGCAGGCAAGAAAAAGAAGCTGATCATGATTATCGCCCTGGCCGTGATTGTGCTGGGCGGTGGCGGTGCTGGCGCCTGGTTCATGCTGTCCGGCGGCGACAAACCGGCGGCCGAGGCTGCGGGAGAAGGCAAAGATGCCAAGCCCAAGGAGGCGGTACCCCAGCCTTCGCTCTACGTGGGCATGCCGCGCCCCTTCGTGTTCAACGTCTCCGGTGGTCAGCGTGACCGGCTGGTGCAGATCAAGATCCAGCTGATGGTGCGCGGCACCGCCGACGAGACGCTGGCCAAGCAGAATATCCCCCTCATTGAAGGCACCCTGCTGCGGGTCTTCAGTGCGGCCACCAGCGAGCAGCTGATGACCTTCGAGGGCAAGGAGAAGCTGCGCAAGGATTCACTGGAAGAGTGCCGTCGGGTGCTCAATGACCTGGTCTCTTCCCCCGTTATCGAACAAGTGCTGTTTACCGGCTTTGTCATGCAATAAGGGTGAAGCGTGAGCGATCTGTTAAGTCAGGACGAAATTGATGCCCTCTTGCACGGGGTCGATGATGTCGAAGAGGAAGAGATAGGCGCGGCGGGGGATCCCGGCGTCGCCCAGTTCGACTTCTCCTCCCAGGACCGCATCGTCCGTGGTCGCATGCCGACCCTGGAGCTGGTGAACGAGCGTTTCGCCCGCCACATGCGGATCAGCCTGTTCAACATGATGCGCCGCACCGCCGAGGTCTCCATCAACGGCGTGCAGATGCTCAAGTTTGGCGAGTACGTGCACACCCTGTTCGTGCCGACCAGCCTGAACATGGTGCGCTTCCGTCCGCTCAAGGGGACGGCGCTCATCACCATGGAGGCGCGGCTGGTCTTCATCCTGGTGGAGAACTTCTTCGGTGGCGACGGTCGCTACCACGCCAAGATCGAGGGGCGCGAGTTCACTCCCACCGAGCGGCGCATCATCCAGATGCTGCTCAAGCTGGTATTCGAGGATTACAAGGACGCCTGGGCGCCGGTGATGGACGTGGGCTTCGAGTACCTCGACTCCGAGGTGAACCCGGCCATGGCCAACATCGTCAGCCCCACCGAGGTGATCGTGGTCAGCTCGTTCCATATCGAGCTGGATGGCGGTGGCGGTGACTTCCACGTGGCCATGCCGTACTCGATGCTGGAGCCCATCCGCGAGCTGCTGGACGCCGGCGTGCAGAGCGACAAGGGTGACACCGACGTGCGCTGGAGCAAGGCGCTGCGCGACGAGATCATGGACGTCAAGGTGGAGCTGCGGGCCAAGTTGCTGGAGACCGAGCTCACCCTGCGCGAGCTGATGGAGCTGCAACCCGGCGACATCATCCCGGTGGAGATGCCGGAGAACCTGCTGGTGTTCGTGGAGGACTTGCCCACGTTCCATGCCAAGATGGGGCGGACCAAGGACAATGTGGCGCTCAAGATCACTGACAAACTCAAGCGCCCGGAAGGGGTCAAGACCGAGATGCATCTGGTGACCCGGGGCGGTGTACGCATCGATGGCGAGGCCGAGCTGGAAGAGCTCGAGCGCAGCATCGAAGATCAACAACGATAAACGGCGATCTGCGCTGGCAGGCCGTCAAGAAAGCAGCATAAGGAATTCAAGATGAGCGGAACTGATGAAGAGGATCTGATGGCGGACGCCTGGGCAGCCGCGCTGGAAGAGCAGGTGACTGCCGAAGCCAAGCCCGCTCCCCTCGAAGAGCTCAAGGATGATGCCCCCATCAGTGCCGAGGAGCGGCGCAAGCTGGACACCATTCTGGATATTCCGGTGACCATCGCCATGGAAGTGGGCCGCAGCCAGATCAGCATCCGCAACCTGCTGCAGCTCAACCAGGGCTCGGTGGTGGAGCTGGATCGGGTGGCGGGCGAGCCGCTTGACGTACTGGTCAACGGTACCCTGATCGCCCACGGCGAGGTGGTGGTGGTGAACGACAAGTTCGGTATTCGGCTGACTGACGTCATCAGCCAGATCGAAAGGATCAAGAAACTCAAATGATCCGCGCGTTCCCGTTACTGCTGTTGTCCCTCCCCGCACTGGCCGAACCCGGTGCGGGTGCCAATCCGCCCAGCCTCACCTCCTGGCTGCTCTCCAGCCTGATGGTCATCGGCCTTATCCTGGTGCTCGGTTTCCTGCTCAAGAAGAGCAAGATTGCCACCGCCATGGGGGGGGGCCAGATGCGGGTCATCGCCAGCCTGCCGGTGGGCTACAAGGAGAAGCTGCTGGTGGTCAAGGTGGGCGAGCAGCAGCTGTTGCTCGGGGTGACGCCGCAGCAGGTCAACTTTCTCTATCGCCTGGAAGAGCCGCTGGACGAGAGTCAGCCCCAGGCGTTCTCCCAGCAGCTTGGCAAATTGATGGGCAAGCATGAAAAAAGCTAACGGCTCACGGCCGCACGGTGGGCTGCTGGTCGGCCTGTTATCCCTCCTGATCCTCTGCTCGCCGCTGGCGCTGGCCCAGGACGGCATGTCGGCAGTCACCATCAAGACCATGGCGGACGGCAGCCAGGAATACAGCCTGACCCTGCAGGTGCTGGCGCTGATGACGGCGCTCTCCTTCCTGCCGGCCATGGTCATCATGATGACCTCCTTTACCCGCATCATCATAGTGCTCGGCATTCTGCGCCAGGCCATCGGCCTGCAGCAGAGCCCCTCCAACCAGGTGTTGATCGGCATCGCCCTGTTCATGTCGTTCTTCATCATGTCGCCGGTGCTGGATCGCATCAACAACGAGGCGCTGCAACCCTATCTGGCCGAGACCATCCAGGCCAAGGAGGCGCTGGAGAAGGCCGAACTGCCCATCCACCAGTTCATGCTGGCCCAGACCCGGATCAAGGATCTCAATACCTTCATGGAGATAGCGAACGTGCAGGTGGACAAGCCCGCCGACGTGCCGCTGCGAGTGCTGATCCCGGCGTTTGTCACCAGCGAGCTCAAGACCGCGTTCCAGATAGGTTTCATGCTGTTTCTGCCGTTCCTGGTGATAGACCTGGTGGTGGCCAGTATCCTGATGGCGATGGGGATGATGATGTTGTCGCCGATGCTGGTCTCCCTGCCATTCAAGCTGATGTTGTTCGTCATGGTGGATGGCTGGAACCTGATCCTGGGATCCCTGGCCAACAGCTTCGGGCTGGGCGCCGGTGGTTAAGGGCGAGCAACGCAAGGAGCGAACGGCATGAGTCCTGAAACCTTTATCGACGTGTTTCGCGAGGCGCTCTGGCTGGTCACCATCATGGTGTGTGCCGTGATCCTGCCGAGCCTCTGCGTCGGCTTGCTGGTGGCCATCTTTCAGGCGGCCACCTCCATCAACGAACAGACCCTGAGCTTTCTGCCCCGCCTCATCGTCACCCTGTTTGCACTGGGGGCGGGGGCGCACTGGGGCTTGCAGAGTCTGATGGACTTCTTCCTGCTGATGGTGAGTCAAATTCCGGAGGTGGTGGGATGAGGGGCCAGCTCGAGCAGAGCGCCCTTCTGCGCCCGTTGCCGGCTTCGATGGCCCGCAAGGTGCCGGGATGACCTACACAACCGCTCTCATCATGGAGTGGTTGTCTTCCATCGTCTGGCCGTTGGCGCGGGTGAGCGGGCTGCTGATGGTGATGGCGGTGTTTGGCAGCCGGCTGACACCGGCTCGTGTGCGCATCAGCCTGGCGCTGGCGCTGACCCTGATGATTGCCCCTTTGCTTCCCCCCATGCCCAAGATCGAGCTGTTCTCGGTCGGCAGTTTTCTGGTGCTGGGCCAGCAGTTGCTCATCGGGGTCGCGCTCGGCCTCATGACCCAGTTCCTGATGGAGAGCTTCGTGATGGCCGGCCAGATCATCGCCATGCAGACCAGCCTGGGTTTCGCCACCCTGGTGGATCCCATGAACGGCCAGTCGGCGCCGGTGGTGGGCCAGTTCTACCTGATGCTGGCGACCCTGGTGTTTCTGGCGGTGGATGGTCACCTCATCATGCTGCGCATGGTGGTGCTGAGCTTTGATACCCTGCCGGTGTCGGACAGCGGCCTCAGCCTGCCTTCCATTCGCGATCTGATCGGTTTTCTCGGGGTCATGTATCAGGCCTCGCTGGTGATGGCGCTCTCCGCCATCGTCGCCCTGCTGCTCATCAACTTTGCCTTCGGCGTCATGACCCGTGCCGCTCCCCAGCTCAACATCTTCAGCATCGGCTTTGCGGTCAGCATGATGTCGGGCCTGCTGATCCTCTGGTTGACCATAGGTGGTTTCCTCGGCCATTTCGACAGCATGTGGGAGCGGGTGCAGGAGACCAGCTGCACCCTCATCGGCACCCAGTGCCTGGGGGGCCAGTAAGATGCCGGCGGCAGGCTGGGGGCTCCATTGCGCGGGGCAGACCGTCTGGGGCTGCTCTGTTGGCTTCGTGCGACTCAACAACGGCGCTCAGGCGGCTTTGATGCCTGATTGCCTCAACCTGTGCGGGGGTCAGCATGGCTGATACCGATCAGGAACGTACCGAACAACCCACGGGCAAACGACTGCAACAAGCCCGTGATAAAGGGCAGATTGCACGCTCCAAGGAGCTGGGTACCGCCAGCGTCCTGCTGGCGGCCGTGTTTGGCCTGCTGATGGTCAAGGAGAGCCTGGCTGGCGCCATGGTCAAGGTGCTCACCATGGGCTTCACCCTGGATCGGGAACAGGCGTTCGATCCCAATGCCATGATGACCATGTTGCCGGCCCTGCTGCGGGAACTGCTGCACCCACTCGGTCTGCTGTTCATGCTGGTGGCCATCGCCGCCTTCGTCGGCAACATCCTGATGGGGGGCATGAACTTCTCCTCCGAGGCCATGCTGCCCAAATGGAGCAAGCTGAGCCCGCTCAACGGCATCAAGCGGATGTTCGGGGTGCAATCCCTGGTCGAGCTGGTCAAGTCCATCGCCAAGGTGGTGTTCATCTCCCTGTTCGCCTGGTGGATGCTCTCCAGCCAGTTCAATCACCTGCTCAATCTCTCCCTCGAGGGCTACCCGGGCGGCATCATAGACGCGCTGGATCTGCTGCTGTGGATGCTGATCATCCTCTGCTGCGCCCTCATTCCCATCGTGGCCATCGACGTGCCGTTCCAGCAGTGGAACCACATGCGCCAGCTCAAGATGACCAAGCAGGAGGTCAAGGACGAGTTCAAGGACAGCGAAGGCAAACCCGAGGTGAAGGGGCGGATCCGCCGCTTGCAGATGGAGATGGCGATGCGCCGCATGATGGGGGATGTGCCCAAGGCGGACGTGGTGATCACCAACCCGACCCACTACTCGGTGGCGCTCAAGTACGATACGGCCAAGCCGGGCAGCGCGCCCAAGGTAGTGGCCAAGGGCACCGATGAAATCGCGATGAAGATCAGAGAGATAGCCAGGGAGTACGAGATCCCGGTGATGCCGTCCCCGGCGTTGACCCGCGCCATCTACCACGCCACCGAGATTGGTCACGAGATCCCGGAAGGGCTGTTTGCCGCCGTGGCCCAGGTGCTGGCCTATGTCTATCAGCTCAAGAAGTTCCGTCGTGGCCGTGGTCGCCGTCCCAATCCGCTGGCCAAGGATCTGCCCATTCCAACCGAATTCCGCAAATGACAAACTTCTGACACAGTAAAAATAAAATCATTGTATTTCAAGGTCTTGTATTGTTGGCTTGATGTTTGCTTTAATCTGGCATCAGCGGTTTGAGATTGAGAAAAACGATGAAACTCCAGGCATCATTGGGCCGAATCAAAGAGTACAAGTGGCTGTTGACCAAGGGCCTGGGGACGCCGCTGCTGGTGCTGGCCTCTCTTGGCATGGTGGTGCTGCCCATTCCGCCGCTGATGCTGGATATCCTGTTTTCCTTCAACATCGCGCTCTCCATCGTGGTGCTGCTGGTAGCCGTCTACACCCGCCGCCCGCTCGAATTTGCCGCCTTCCCGACCGTGCTGCTGATAGCGACCCTGCTGCGGCTGGCGCTCAACGTCGCCTCCACCCGGGTGGTACTGCTGGAAGGCCACAACGGCAGTGCGGCGGCCGGCCACGTGATCGAAGCCTTCGGCAACGTGGTGATCGGCGGCAACTACACGGTCGGTATCATCGTCTTCATGATCCTGATGATCATCAACTTCGTGGTGGTCACCAAGGGTGCGGGCCGGATATCAGAAGTTAGCGCCCGCTTTACTTTGGATGCCATGCCCGGCAAACAGATGGCCATCGATGCGGATTTGAACGCCGGCCTTATCAATCAGGAAGAGGCCAAGAAGCGCCGCCAGGACGTGACCCAGGAAGCCGACTTCTACGGCTCCATGGATGGTGCCTCGAAATTCGTGAAAGGGGATGCGGTGGCGGGGATCATGATCCTGTTCATCAACATCCTGGGCGGCTTCATCATCGGGATGGTGCAGCACCAGCTAACCTTCGGCGAAGCGGCCCAGATTTATACCCTGCTCGCCATCGGTGACGGTTTGGTGGCCCAGATCCCGTCGCTGCTGCTCTCCATCGCCGCCGCCATCATAGTGACCCGCCAGAACACGGATCAGGACATGGGCACCGCGGTGCTGGGCCAGTTGTTCGACAACCCCAAAGCCCTGATCATTTCGGCCGGTATCCTGCTGATGATGGGCAGCGTGCCCGGCATGCCCCATCTGGCGTTCCTCAGTCTGGGGGCCATCGCCGCTGCCGGTGCCTGGTGGCTGCTGCGCCGCGAGAAACAGCTGGCGGCCAAGGCAGCCAAGGGCGAGCTGATGCCGGCGAGCACGGAGCAGACCCACGAGCAGAAAGACTTGAGCTGGGACGACGTGATGCCGGTGGACATCATCGGGCTGGAGGTGGGTTATCAACTCATCCCGCTGGTGGATCGCAACCAGGGCGGCGAGCTGCTCAACCGGATCAAGGGGGTGCGCAAGAAGCTCTCCCAGGAGCTGGGTTTTCTGGTGCCTGCGGTGCATATCCGCGACAACCTGGATCTCGCCCCGAACCAATATCGCATCACCTTGATGGGAGTCAGTACCGGCGAGGCCAATGTTTACCATGATAAGGAAATGGCCATCAATCCGGGCCAGGTGTTCGGCCAGATCCAGGGGGTTGCGACCCGGGATCCCGCTTTCGGACTGGAGGCGGTGTGGGTTGCCAAGGAGCAGGTCTCCCAGGCGCAGACCCTTGGCTACACAGTGGTGGATACCGCGACCGTGGTGGCCACTCACCTGAGTCAGATCCTCTCCAACCATGCCGCCCTGTTGCTGGGTCATGACGAAGTACAACAGTTGCTCGACATGATTGGGAAGCACCAGAACAAGCTGGTGGAAGGACTGGTTCCTGAGGTTATCACCATGGGTAACCTGGTGAAGGTATTGCAGAATTTGCTCAATGAAGGCGTGCCAATCCGCGATATGCGCACTATCCTGCAGACCCTGGTGGAATATGCCCCGCGCAGCCAGGATCCGGAGGTGCTGACGGCGGCCTGCCGTATCGCCCTGCGCCGGCTGATCGTGCAGGAGATTGCCGGCCCGGATCCCGAACTGCCGGTGATCACCTTGGCACCGGAATTGGAACGTATATTGCATCAATCCCTGCAGGCAGGGGGTGGTGATGGCGCCGGCATCGAGCCGGGTCTGGCGGAGCGGATGCAACGCTCGCTGGTGGAAGCCACTCAACGACAAGAACTGGAAGGCCAACCGGCCGTGCTTCTGACATCAGGGATACTGCGCAATACCCTAGCGAAATTTGTCAAGAATGCCATTCCTGGATTGCGCGTTCTGTCTTATCAGGAAGTGCCTGATGACAAGCAAATCCGCATCGTCAGTGCGGTAGGACAGAACTAGTTAGCGGAGATGACGGGTGAAGATTAAGCGGTTTTTTGCCAAGGACATGCGAACGGCTCTGGCCGAGGTCAAGGAGACTCTCGGGCCCGATGCCGTCATCATGTCCAACAAGAAGGTCACCGGTGGGGTGGAGATAGTCGCCGCTGTCGATTATCAATCCCAGGTTCCGGGACCCAAAGATGCGCCGGTTCGCCGTCAGTTGAACGATGAGAGCGTCAATATCTCGTCTGCCGGACGGCAGATGACCCGCCCTGCACCGAGTCCGGCCCAGGAGCAGAACGAACATTATGCCGACACCCTGGCCGCTTTGCTGGCCCGCCAGCAGAAGCTGAACCCGGCCCAGAACGGTCAGGCGGGCCAGAGCGGCGCCCCGTCGGCTGCTGCCAGCGGCGCGCCCCGTACTCTGGCCGAGCAGGGGCAGTGGGGGGCAGCTCCCGAGCCCGCCAAACCGAAGGCGAGAGCCGCCGCACCCGGCCGTGCTCCCCAATCCCCCCAGCGGGATCAGGAGATGGAGGGGATGCGCAAGGAGATGGCCAGCATCCGCAAGCTGCTGGAGCACCAGATCTCCGGCCTGATGTGGCAGGAGGTGGAGCGTCGCGAGCCGATGCGTGCCCTGCTCATCAAGGAGCTCAAGAAGATAGGGTTTGACGATGCCTTTGCCGATCAGCTGGCCGGCCTTATCCCCGAGGATATGTCCATCCATCAAGCCATGGCCCAGTTGGCCGAGGTGTTGACGGCCCAGCTCAAGATCAGCGAAGACGAAATTCTGCGGCAGGGTGGGGCGGTTGCCCTGCTCGGGCCGACCGGGGTGGGCAAGACCACCACCATTGCCAAGCTGGCGGCGCGGTTTGCCATGAAGTATGGCGCCGAGCAGGTGGCGCTCATCACCACCGACAACTACCGGATCGGTGCCCATGAGCAGTTGCAGACCTATGGTCGCATCATGGGCTGCCCGGTGCGGCAGGTGCGGGATGCCGAGGAGTTGGCCAATGCGCTCTATCAGTTCCGTCACCGCCGGCTGGTGCTCATCGATACCGCCGGGGTGGGGCAGCGGGATATCCGGCTGACCGAGCAGCTCGATACCCTGGTCAAGAATGCCAAGGTACGCATCCGCAGCTACCTGGTGATGTCGGCCACTTCCCAGCGTCGGGTGATGCAGGAAGCGGTGGACCATTTCCGGCGTATTCCATTGAGCGGCTGCATACTTACCAAATTGGATGAGAGTCTGAATCTGGGCGAAGTGATTAACGTGTGTATCCAGAATGCATTGCCCATCAGCTATATCACTGATGGACAAAGGGTTCCGGAAGATATTCAGGTCGCCAATGCGGCACAGCTCGTCGGAGCTGCCATGGGCTCGCTGGAGCGGGAAACAGAAGAACCCTATTTCTGGGGCACAGGCTTTGGCGAGGCCGAAGATTCGGAGTTTTATGAGTAACATGTATATGGATCAGGCGAGTGGTCTGCGCAAAATGCGTCAAAACAATCGAGTAAAAGTGATCGCCGTGTCTGGTGGCAAGGGGGGCGTCGGCAAGACCAACGTGACCCTGAACGTGGCGGGAGCCATGGCCGCCCAAGGCAAACGGGTGATGGTACTGGACGCCGACCTTGGCCTGGCCAACGTGGACGTCATGCTGGGGCTGCGGGTACATCGCAACCTGTCCCATGTGCTGGCCGGCGAATGCACCATCGACGACATCATCGTCGAGGGGCCTTACGGCATGATGATAGTGCCGGCCACCTCGGGTACCCAGTCCATGGTCGAGCTCTCGCCGGTGCAACACGCCGAGCTTATCCGCGCTTTCAGCGAGATGAAGACCCAGGTCGACATCCTGCTGGTGGATACGGCGGCTGGAATCTCCGACATGGTGCTGAGCTTCACCCGTGCGGCCCAGGACATCATGGTGGTGGTGTGCGATGAACCGACCTCCATCACGGATGCCTACGCCCTCATCAAGATCCTTTCCAAGGAGCACGGCGTCTTCCGCTTCAAGGTGGTGGCCAACATGGTCCGATCCTTACGTGAAGGGCAGGAACTCTATGCCAAGCTGACCCGGGTCACCGACCGTTTCCTGGATACCTCGCTGGAGCTGGTTGCCTGCGTCCCCTATGACACCAATCTGCGAGCCGCCGTGCGCAAGCAGAAGCTGATTGTCGAAGCCTTCCCCAAGTCCCCGGCTGCGCTGGCGTTCAGAGCGCTGGCCAACAAGGCGGCAAGCTGGCCCATTCCTAACCAACCCGGCGGTCATCTCGAATTTTTCCTGGAAAATTTGCTGCAAAAGCCGGTCATAGCACAGGAAGGTTCCCGTGAATAAAGCCCAAGCGTACTTGCGTCATCAGGATTCCTATGTGCTGGTCGAGCGTCATGCTCCGCTGGTGAAACGGATCGCCCAGCATTTGTTGGCTCGCCTGCCAAGCAGTGTCTTGCTGGATGACCTGATCCAGGCAGGTATGATTGGATTGCTCGAAGCCTCCCGCAATTTTGACGGCAGCAAGGGGGCGAGCTTTGAAACCTACGCCGGGATCCGCATCCGCGGTTCCATGCTCGACGAGATCCGACGGGGTGACTGGGTGCCGCGTTCGGTGCACCGCAACAGCCGCACCATCGCCGAAGCCATCGAAAATGTTGAACAAGCCCATGGCCGTGATGCCCGTGATAGCGAGGTAGCCGCCCAGATGGGAGTCAGCCTTGGTGAGTATCACGCCATGCTGCAGGATGTCTCCTGCGGCAAGATCATCGGCATCGAAGATCTTGGCGTCAGCGAGGATGTCATCGGTCATCCCGATGACGAGCCGGGCAGCAACGGGTTTGATGAACTGGCCGCCGAGCGTTTTCAAGGGGCGTTGGCCGAACACATCGGTCGCCTGCCGGAGCGGGAAGCGCTGGTGCTCTCCCTTTACTACGATGAAGAACTGAACTTGCGTGAAATAGGCGAGGTATTGAACGTCAGCGAGTCTCGCGTGAGCCAGATACACAGTCAGGCGATGCACAGATTACGCGCGCGTTTAAGAGATTGGCATGTATAAGTGTTTGTACTGGCTACACTGAAACAAAACTCTAAGGCATAATCCGCAAAACAAAACCTGCGATCTGCATCATGTAAGTGAGCCGCTCTGGCGGCTATTTAGGAGGGAATTTTGGACAAGAACATGAAAATCCTCATTGTTGACGATTTTTCAACGATGCGCCGGATTATCAAGAACTTGCTGCGTGACTTGGGATTCAACAACACCCACGAAGCAGACGATGGCAACACGGCCTTGCCAATGTTGAAAAATGGTGATTTTCAATTTGTCGTGACCGACTGGAACATGCCGGGCATGCAAGGCATCGACCTGCTCAAGGCTATTCGCGTCGATGACAAGCTCAAACACCTGCCGGTGCTGATGGTGACTGCCGAAGCGAAACGCGAGCAGATCATTGAAGCTGCCCAGGCCGGCGTCAATGGCTATATCGTCAAGCCTTTCACTGCTGCAACGCTCAAAGAGAAACTCGACAAAATCTTTGAACGAATCGGCTAAGGAGCAGCAGGGATGAAGGCCAAAACGAGTGCAATGATTTCGCTCGATCAGGCAAGGATGCTTGTTGCCCATCTTGAGCAAGGTGAATTTGAACAGGCCGACACTCTCATCGCCGATGCGTGTGCTCCCAATGCGGCGGCCCTGTTTGACAAAGTGGGTCAGTTGACCCGACAACTGCATGATTCCCTACAAGATTTTCGGCTAGATCCCCGGATCCCCGATCTGGCCACTCACGAAATCCCCGATGCGCGGGAGCGACTCAGTTATGTCATCGACATGACGGACAAAGCTGCTAATCGCACCATGGATGCCGTGGAAGCCAGTCTACCGATTGCCGATCGGCTCAATGACAATATTCAGCTTGTTCTGCCCAACTGGAATGCCCTGATGAGCAGAGAGATGAGTGTTGGTCAGTTCAAGTCTTTGTGTCACCAACTGGATGATTTCATTAAGGCTTCTGAATCTGATGCCGATAAATTACGGCAACTGCTGACAGAAATCCTGATGGCGCAAGATTTTCAGGATTTGACCGGCCAGATGATCCGCAAAGTCATCAAGTTGGTTCAGGAAGTTGAAACTAAATTAATAGAAATGCTGACTATGTTTGGTGAGGCATCTGCTGAGCACTCTTCTCGCAGCCTTCCTGTAAGCGGGATTGAAGCTGAAGGCCCCATCATGAACCCTGAGACTCGTTCCGATGTGGTCAATGGTCAGGATGATGTGGACGATCTGCTGTCTAGCCTGGGATTTTAATGGAGTGACGCATGGCCTTCGAAGTTGATGAAGACATACTGCAAGACTTTTTGGTCGAAGCATCCGAAATATTGGAACAGTTGTCTGAACAACTGGTCGACTTGGAAAAGCGACCCGATGACAAGAATCTGTTGAATGCCATATTTCGCGGCTTCCATACCGTCAAAGGCGGTGCCGGTTTTCTCTCGCTGACCGAGTTGGTGGATGTTTGTCACGGTGCCGAGAACGTGTTCGATATCTTGCGCAATGGCAAGCGGACCGTTACCGCCGAGTTGATGGATGTCATTTTGCAGGCGCTGGATGCCATCAATGTGATGTTTGCCCAGGTGCAGAATCGCGAACCGCCAAGCCCGGCTTCCGCTGAAATCCTGCACGACCTGCATGAGCTCTGCAAGCCTGAAGGGGAAGAGCAGCTGTTGACCGCTTCTGCGGGTGGCAATGTGGCGTCCGAGGAGATGGCTCCTGCCGTTGAAGAGGTGGTCGAGGTGGCCGCAGTCATCCCGGAACCTGTCGCCGATCCCGTCCCCGCTTCTTCCGTCGTCAGCGGTGGGGGATCCATCGACGAGATCTCCGCCGATGAGTTCGAACGCCTGCTCGATGAATTGCATGGGGTGGGAGGCGCACCAACTGCAGCCGCCAGCCCTGTGGTGGCAAGCTCAGGAGATATTACCGACGATGAGTTCGAGGCCCTGCTTGATCAATTGCATGGTCAGGGTCAACATGGCGGAGCACCTGAAAGCAATCCATTGAAATCAGTGCAAAAAGAAGTTGACGAACTGATCGATGACGATGAATTCGAGCGTCTGCTGGATGAACTGCACGGTCGTGGCCAAGGGCCGCAAACCAGTATTACGCCGCCGCCAGCCGCGCCTGTGCAGGCCGCGGTAGCCCCCGCTGCCGCCACGCCAGCTTCGGTAGCCCCCGCTGCCGCCACGCCAGCTTCGGCAGCCAAGCCTGCCCCAGCCCCCGTTGCCGCCAAACCGGCTGCGGCCCCGGCAAAACCGGCACCAGCCCCTGCGCCAGCCAAGCAACCGGCCCCCGCTCCTGCAGACAACGCAGTGCAAAGCGATACCACCGTTCGGGTGGATACCAAGACGCTGGACGTCATCATGAACATGGTGGGTGAGCTGGTATTGGTGCGCAACCGTCTGGTCAGCCTTGGTATTGCCAGCAACGATGAAGACATGTCAAAAGCGGTTGCCAACCTGGATGTAGTGACGGCAGATCTGCAGGGTGCGGTGATGAAAACCCGCATGCAGCCCATCAAGAAAGTGTTTGGTCGCTTCCCGCGCGTTGTTCGTGATTTGGCTCGTACCCTCAAGAAAGAAATTGAGCTGGTCATGGTCGGGGAAGAGACGGATCTGGACAAGAACCTGGTTGAAGCGCTGGCTGACCCGCTGGTTCACCTGGTGCGCAACTCTTGTGACCATGGGGTTGAAATGCCAGATGTCCGTGAGAAAGCAGGCAAACCACGGCAGGGCACCATTACCCTGAGCGCTTCCCAGCAGGGCGATCATATCTTGCTGTGCATCGAAGATGATGGTGCTGGTATGGATCCCGAAAAGCTCAAGTCCATCGCCATCAGCCGTGGTGTGCTGGATGCCGACACGGCGGCTCGGATGAGTGACAACGATGCCTACAACCTGATCTTCGCCCCCGGTTTTTCTACCAAGTCCGAGATCTCGGATATCTCCGGCCGTGGTGTCGGGATGGACGTGGTGAAGACCAGTATCGTCAGCCTGAATGGCTCGGTGCATATCGATTCGACCTGGGGCAAGGGCACCCGTCTTGAAATCAAGGTGCCGCTGACCCTTGCCATTCTGCCGACCCTGATGGTGGAAGTGGGTGAGCAGACCTTCGCGCTACCGCTGGGCTGCGTGAACGAAATTTTCCACCTGGATCTCAAGAAGGCCAACATGGTGGATGGACAGCTCACCATCATAGTGCGCGAAAAAGCCATCCCGCTCTTCTATCTGTACAACTGGCTGGTCAGGGGCAAGCACAAGAAGTCACGGCAGGATACGGGTCATGTGGTCATCGTGCAGATTGGCACGCAGCAGATCGGTTTTGTCGTGGATAACCTGATTGGCCAGGAAGAAGTGGTGATCAAGCCGCTGGACAGCCTGTTGCAAGGTACCCCAGGCATGGCGGGAGCCACCATCACCAGCGATGGCGGTATTGCACTCATTCTGGATGTGCCGAGTCTGCTCAAGGCGTATGCCCGTAGACATTGATAGCCCAGGCCCAAGGAGTTAGAAAAATAACAATGGCAGTCAAGGTATTAGTGGTCGACGATTCGAGCTTCTTCCGTCGTCGGGTCAGCGAGATCATCACTCAGGATCCCATGCTGACGGTGATCGATACGGCTCAAAATGGACGTGAGGCCGTGGACAAGGCGATCCAGCTGCGCCCGGATGTGATCACCATGGACATCGAGATGCCCGTGATGGATGGCATCAGTGCCGTACGCGAGATCATGGCCAAGTGTCCGACTCCGATCCTGATGTTCTCCTCTTTGACTCATGAGGGGGCCAAGGCGACGCTGGATGCGCTGGATGCCGGGGCGCTCGATTTCCTGCCCAAGAAATTTGAAGATATCGCCCGTGACAAGGATGAAGCCGTTCGCCTGTTGCAGCAGCGAGTCAAGGAGATTTCTCGCAAGCGTTTCCTGATGGCGGCACCTGCTCGTCCCAAAGCGCCTGAGCCCGCCGCCCGTTCCCCGCTGGGCAGCCCAATCGCCCGGCCAGCAGAGCGTCAGGCCGAGCCGCCGCGAGCCATGCCTGCAGCTGCCTTCAAACGCAGTGGCAAGAGTTATCAGCTGGTGGCCATCGGTACCTCGACGGGTGGCCCGGTTGCGCTGCAGAACGTGTTGACCAAATTACCCGGTGATTTCCCTCATCCCATCTTGTTGATCCAGCATATGCCGGCAACCTTTACCGCCGCGTTTGCCGCTCGACTCAATGGTCTGTGCCAGATCGGAGTCAAGGAAGCGGAAGATGGCGATGTGCTCAAACCTGGCCATGCTTACCTGGCTCCGGGCGGCAAGCAGATGCTGCTGGAAGGGCGTAGTGCTGGTGCCCGTATCCGGATTGTCGATGGCAATGACAAGGTGAATTACAAGCCGTGCGTCGACATCACCTTTGCCTCTGCCGCCAAAACCTATGCCGACAAGGTGCTCGCCATCGTGTTGACCGGGATGGGGGCGGATGGTCGGGATGGTGCGCGTCTGCTCAAGGAGCAGGGCTCTACCATCTGGGCACAAGATGAAGCCTCCTGCGTGGTATATGGCATGCCGCAAGCGGTTGCCAAAGCCGGCATCGCCACGGAATCACTGCCGCTGGATCGGGTTGCACAACGAATCCTGGTTGAGCTGGGCCGCTAACGATGGGCATGTTTGGCCTGATCCTGGCACTGGGAGCCATCGCCATTGCCCAGTTATGGCATGGCGGCAACCTGCTCACCCTGCTTGACGGGCCTGCCTTCGTCATCGTTGTAGGAGGAACCTGGGGGGCTGTCATTTTGCAGACGCCACGCAAGTTTCTACTGGAAGCGATAAGACAGACCCGTTGGATGCTGTTACCTCCCGCCTGGGATCTGGTCGCACAAGCTGAACGACTGCAAGCCTGGGCCGTGTTTGCACGTCAGCAAGGGCTGCTGGCGCTGGAGAACCAGGCTGATCAGGAGAGCGACGAATTTACCCGGCAGGGGCTCACCATGATAGTGGACGGGGTGTCGATAGATGATATTCGCATGTTGCTGGAAGCGGATATCGACATCGAGCAGGAGCGAAACGAACACTCCGCCAGAGTCTTTGAAGCCATGGGAGGCTATAGTCCGACCATAGGTATCATTGGCGCAGTGATTGGACTTATCCAGGCCATGTTTCATCTGGAAGAACCCGCCTCGCTGGGTGCTGGTATCGCCGTTGCGTTTGTCGCCACTATTTACGGGGTTGGCTTTGCCAACCTGCTATACCTGCCGATTGCCAACCGGTTGCGGGCTTTTCACTATCATTACGCCCTGTTTCAGGAGATGACGCTGGAAGGCTTGATGGCAATCGCCCACGGCGAAAATGGTCCTCAGGTTGAACGGCGGTTGAAGGCTTATCTGAAGGGAGAATAGCCATGCGCAAGCGCTACCGTTTGCATCTGCAAGGCCGGGAACATCTCGACCGCTGGCTGGTTTCCTACGCCGATTATATGACGCTGATCTTCGCCCTGTTCGTGGTGCTCTATTCGGTGGCGCTGGTCAACAAGGACAAGTATCGCGCGGTCATCGATGGTATGACCCAGGCATTCAACGTCATGCAGCCACGCAGCGACGGTTTGCTGGAAGGGCAGGGAAAGTCGTTGTTGAACAACGAGGTGTCTGCCGCCTCCTCGGTTCTGGAGAGCGCCACAGCCCGCTCACCCTCTTTGGCTCCCATCTCAGGTGTTCCCATCGCGCAAGATGGTATGACTCTTGCAAAGATCGATACGCAATTGCAGGAGAGCATGGGTTCTCTGGTCGATGCCGGGGTAGTCAAGTTGACGCTCAATGACAACTGGTTGACGGTCGAGTTGAGCTCAGGTCTGTTGTTCGGCAGTGGCAGCGCCTTCATGAGTACCAATGCCGATCCCGTGCTAAATACTCTTTCAAGTATTCTGAAGCAGGTCGATAACTATGTAAGAGTGCGCGGTTATACCGATAACCAGCAGATAAATAATGAAATTTTTCGTTCTAACTGGACGTTGTCTGCGGCAAGGGCGGAAGCCGTACTCACCGCACTCATCGCCAAAGGGATAGCGCCGCAGCGGTTGGCCTATGAAGCTTACGGGGAGTTTTCTCCCTTCACGGACAACAGTACCGAGCAGGGGCGTTTACAGAATCGCAAGGTGGTGGTCGCTATTTCCAAGTTTGCCTGGGTGCCACCCGTACCGGTATCAACTCCCTCGGTGCAGCCTGTAACGGAGACACCAGTGCCGGCAGTGCAACAGGCGGTTGAGGCAGGAGAGGTCAAGGTGATCACGCTGCCAGGTGGTGGCATACGCATAACAACGAGGCAGGATTGATACAGTGATTGTTTGGACGGTTGCCAACCAAAAGGGTGGGGTCGGTAAAACCACCACAGTGGTCTCGCTGGCCGGTATTCTGGCCCAGCGCGGTCAGCGGGTGCTGTTGATTGACACCGACCCTCATGCCTCCCTGACCTCTTATCTCGATTTTGATTCCGACCGGCTGGATGGCACTCTTTATGAGCTGTTTCAGGCGGTCAAACCAACGGCAGAACTCGTCAATAAACTGACGCTGCGCACCAAGTTTGACAACATTCATCTGCTGCCCGCATCAATCACCCTGGCGACCCTGGATCGGGTGATGGGCAATCGGGAAGGGATGGGGCTGGTGCTCAAGCGAGCACTGCTGCGTATTCAGGATCAGTACGATTATGTGTTGATCGACTGCCCGCCTGTCTTGGGGGTCATGATGGTCAATGCGCTGGCGGCGTGTGACCGGATCCTGGTGCCGGTGCAGACCGAGTTTCTGGCGCTTAAAGGGCTGGAGCGGATGATGAAGACGTTTGAAATCATGCAGCGCTCCAAACGGGAGAAGTTCCGTTATACCGTCATTCCCACCATGTTTGACAAGCGAACCCGTGCCTCATTGATGACACTGCAGTCCATCAAGGAGCAGCACGGCAATGCGGTATGGAATGCCGTCATACCCATAGATACCAAATTCCGGGATGCCAGTTTGCTTCACATTCCCCCCTCCATCTATTCGCCGAGCAGCCGTGGCACCTATGCCTATGAGACCCTGCTCAACTATCTTGATGCGCAAGAGCGTCAGCGTGCTCATGAGGTGACATCATGAGAGATACCACCCAAGTTCGGGCCATGGATGATTACTTCCACTCCCTGTTGCTGGATGATGCGCTGTTGCTGGATTCGTCCGACGAGCCTGACTCTGCCCCCGTCATCCAGTTGCAGCGTCAGCCCCAGCCGGTTGCCGATAAGGTGGCGCAACCCTATCTGGAAGCGGATCAACGGCTGGAGCAGTTGAGTGAATTGCTGGCTCAGGTCGGTCAGGTGCAGTTTGAAATCGACGCGCTGAGCCATGAAGAGGTCGTCAGCGAGCCGCTCCAGATTGAGGCAGAAGATGCCCTGCTGCCCGTCGAGCCAGTCTGGCCCGAAGTGATGCCCGAGCCTGTAGCTGCGGATCCTGCCACGCTGGTGGTGACGGAGACCGATGTTGCGCTGGCGCCACAGGAGGAGGTTGCACCCTCCACCTGGGAGAATATCGATACCGGCAAGGAGTTTCAGGCGCTGTTCTTTGAGGTCGCCGGTGTCACCTTTGCGGTGCCGTTGACCGAGCTTGGCGGCATTCATCAACTGGGAGAAGTGAACACCCTGTTTGGTCAGCCAGGCTGGTACAAGGGGATCATGACTTCCCGCGAACAGAAGATGAACGTGGTGGACACGGCGCAGTGGGTCATGCCCGGCCAGCATCTGGAAGTGCCTGATTACAAGTATTTGATCATGCTGGGTGAATCTCCTTGGGGACTTGCCTGCCATCATCTGAAGGGAACGGAGTTATTGCATCGTGACCAGGTCAAATGGCGCCATCAGGAGGGCAAACGCCCCTGGCTGGCGGGCATGGTCAAGGAGAAGATGTGTGCCCTGCTGCATGTGAAGGAATTGCTCCTGTTGCTGGAGCGCGGGGTCAACATAGAAGGTCGCTGATAACTTCTGCACTCGGGCTGTTTTATTGCTAGTTTTACCAGTAGACGTTTTCATAAAAGGAATAAAAACATGACAGAAAAGCGCAATATTGCACAGAATCTGGCTGAAGATGAAGTGCTGCAATGGGTCACCTTCCAGCTGGAAAATGAAACCTACGGCATCAACGTGATGCAGGTGCAGGAGGTGCTGCGCTACACCGAGATCGCCCCTGTGCCCGGTGCACCCGAGTATGTACTGGGCATCATCAACCTGCGCGGCAACGTGGTGACCGTAATCGATACCCGTTCCCGTTTCGGCCTGCCCTCCGGCGATGTGAGTGAGAACTCGCGTATCGTCATCATCGAGGCGGAGAAGCAGGTGATCGGCATCATGGTCGACAGCGTGGCCGAGGTGGTTTATCTGCGCTCCTCCGAGATCGACGCGGCCCCGGCGGTGGGTACCGAAGAGAGTGCCAAGTTCATTCAGGGTGTCAGCAACCGCGATGGTCAACTGTTGATCCTGGTCGATCTGAACAAGCTGCTCTCCGATGAAGAGTGGGAAGATATCGGTTCCCTCTGATAGGAAGATAATGTGTTGATGATTGAAATTGCCGCCTTGGGGTTGTCCTTGCTGGCGTTGGTGCTGGCCCTGTATGGGGTAATTGGCAGCCGACGTGGCCAGCGAGAGTCCGAGGCCAGGGTGGAGACGCTGCAAGGGCAGCTCGAGAGCCTGCGCAAGCAGATGATGGAGCTGCATACCGGGGCCATCGGCATGGGCCAGCGTCTGCAGTCCGTCGAAGGGGCCATGCAGCAGATCAACGATCGCCAGCAGGAGCTGACCCTGCAGGATCCGGAACGTCGCCTGTACAGCCGCGCCGCCAAGATGGTGGAACTCGGTGCCGACCTCGATGAGGTCATGAATGAATGTGAATTGCCTAAGGCCGAGGCTGAATTGTTGATTTCATTGCGAAAAGGCCGCTCATGAATGTTCGGGAAGGCATCCGCCTTCCTGATTTTCCTCCCCTCTCTTCAAGGCGGGATCTCCCCCACAAATCCTGCTGATAATTGGCATCTTTGAAAAGACGCTTCCCGATACTGTGTTAATATGCAGGCCGCTTCTTTTCACTGATTACATCCTCATGCTGCTTCAAATTCACAATCTGAGCTGCGTGCGTGAAGATCGCACTCTGTTTGAACATCTCTCCTTTGCGGTGGCTCCCGGTGATCTGGTGCAAATTGAAGGCCCCAACGGGGTAGGGAAGACCAGCCTGCTGCGCTTGCTGACCGGCTTGTCTCAACCCTTTGCCGGTGAAGTGTGCTGGAATGGTGAAAATATCCGCAGTTGCCGCGATGAATATCACGCCAATCTGCTCTATCTCGGTCACCAGCCTGGCGTCAAGGCTGCCCTGACACCGCTCGAAAACCTCGCCTTTTACCAGAAACTGCACCATGCGGCCGATACCAGCGTGGATCTGTGGCGGGTACTGGCCCAGGTCGGTCTGGCCGGGTTTGAAGAAAACCCCACCGGTCAGCTCTCCGCCGGCCAGCAGCGCCGTGTCGCGTTGGCTCGCCTGTGGCTCAGTGACAAGCCGGCGCTCTGGATCCTGGATGAGCCGTTCACCGCCATCGACAAGCAGGGGGTGAAGGTGCTGGAGCGGCTGTTCCTGACCCACGCCGAACGAGGGGGCATGGTGATCCTCACCACCCATCAGGACATGACCCTGATGCAGGGACGGTTGAAGACCCTCTCTCTCACGCCCTTGCTGCAGGAGTAGTTCTGATGTTGCGCGCCGTAATGCACCTGATCCACCGCGAGTTGTTGATGGCCCTGCGCCAGCGCTCCGACATCCTCAACCCGCTCTGGTTTTTCCTCATCGTCATCACCCTGTTTCCGTTAGGGATCGGCCCTGAGCCCAAGCTGCTGGCCCGCATTGCTCCCGGTATCATCTGGGTGGCCGCCCTGCTGGCGGCCATGCTGTCGCTGGAGCGGCTGTTTCGCGACGACTTCGGCGACGGTGCGCTGGAGCAGATGATGCTGATGCCCCATCCGCTGGGCTTGCTGGCGCTGGCCAAAGTGATCGCTCACTGGTTGCTGACCGGCCTGCCACTGCTGCTCATCTCCCCGCTGCTCGCCATTTTGCTGTCGCTGGACATGAACACCTATCTGGCGGTGGTCGCCACCCTGGCGCTGGGGACACCCGTGCTGAGCCTGCTCGGGGCGGTCGGCGTCGCCCTGACGGTCGGCTTGCGCAAGGGGGGGGTACTGCTCAGCCTGCTGATCCTGCCGCTCTATATTCCGGTACTGATTTTTGCCACCTCTGCCATCGATGCAGCGGGGATGGGGCTGCCCTATTCGGGGCAGCTGGCGATTCTGGGGGCCATGCTGGCCGGTGCGTTGACCCTGACCCCGCTGGCGGTCTCGGCGGCGCTGCGAGTCAGCGTGAATTGACGAAAGCGTCTGAAAAAGTGGCCATGGAAGGGCCGTTATAAAAAATATAATTGAGATAGATCAAGAGGATGGCTGCTTATTGCTTTCGGGGGATGTGATGTTTTCCGGCAGTGGGTATGGTAGGCCTCGCCACGATATTAATAACAGAAAGGTTTTGTGAGCTATGTGGAAATGGTTGCACCCTTACGCTAAACCCGAGCGCGCGTACCAGCTGGCAGGGACCCTGCTGCCCTGGTTTGCCGTGACAAGCCTGCTGGCATTCATCATCGGCACCCTCTGGGGGCTGGCCTTTGCACCTGCGGATTATCAGCAGGGCGACTCCTTCCGGATCATCTACATCCATGTTCCGGCCGCGATCCTCTCCATGGGGGCCTACTCCACCATGGCGGTAGCCGCCTTCATCGGTCTGGTGTGGCAGTTGCGGATGGCGGACATGACGGTGGCCGCGGTCGCGCCGGTCGGCGCCGTGTTCACCTTCATCGCACTGTTTACCGGCGCCGCCTGGGGCAAACCCATGTGGGGCACCTGGTGGGTGTGGGATGCGCGACTCACCTCCGAGCTGATCCTGCTGTTCCTCTACCTCGGCGTCATCGCCCTCTACAACGCCTTCAGCGACAAGGTGCTGGCCGGTCGCGCTGCTGGCATCCT
Source organism: Aeromonas sp. QDB39 (assembly GCF_027707585.1). Lineage (NCBI taxonomy): Bacteria > Pseudomonadati > Pseudomonadota > Gammaproteobacteria > Aeromonadales > Aeromonadaceae > Aeromonas > Aeromonas sp. QDB39. Next base: position 47,310 of record NZ_JAPCIV010000010.1, read on the forward strand.
GGCGCTGGTGGGGGTGATCAACCTGCCGATCATCCACTACTCGGTGGAGTGGTGGAACACCCTGCACCAGGGCGCCAGCATCACCAAGTTTGACAAGCCCTCCATCTCCCCCGAGATGCTGTGGCCGCTGCTCATCATGATCCTGGCCTTTGCCGCCTTCCTCGGGGCCCTCTCCCTGATGCGTTTTCGAAACGAGCTCTTGATGCGGGAGTGGCACCGCCCCTGGGTCAAAGAGATAGCCGAGCAGGAGAAGTAAGCATGCACTTTGCCTCATTCAGTGACTTTCTGGCGATGGGCGGTTACGCCTTCTACGTCTGGCTCTCTTTCGGTCTGACCCTGCTCTGCCTGGTCGGCATCGTCATTTCCACCCGTATGAAAACCCGTGCCCTGCTCGGTGAACTGCGCAACAAGCAGGCGCGCGAGGCCCGCCGCAAGGCGGCCCAGCAGATGGAGAACACCCTATGAACCCGAGACGCAAGAAACGCCTCACCATCATCCTGGCGATCAGTGCCGGGCTTGCCGCGGTGATCGGCCTGGTGCTCTATGCCCTCAGCCAGAACATTGATCTCTTCTATACCCCGAGCGAGCTGGTGGAGGGCAAGGGCCCGGACAAGATCAAGCCGGAAGAGGGACAGCGCCTGCGCATCGGCGGTCTGGTGGTCCCGGGTTCGGTACAGCGGGATCCCCAGAGCCTCAAGGTGGCCTTCAAGCTGGTGGACAACGGCGGGCATCTGGTGACCGTCGAGTTTGACGGTATCCTGCCGGATCTGTTCCGCGAAGGGCAGGGCATCGTCGCCCAGGGTACCCTCAAGGATGCCACCACGGTCGCCGCCTTCGAGGTGCTGGCCAAGCACGATGAGAACTACATGCCGCCAGAAGTGGCCGATGCCACCAACGGCATGCACTTCAAGCCGGAATATACCGAGGCGCAGCTGAAGGGGAGCAAGCAATGATCCCGGCAGCATTCGCACCGTTTTCACCTTTTCAAGCCGGTTTACAGGTTCGTGCTGCGGCTCATTTGAAAGGAGTTCAGCCATGATCCCTGAATTGGGACAGTTTTCACTGATCCTGGCCTTCGCCACCGCCCTGCTGCTAGGCAGCTATCCGCTGCTCGGGGCCAAATGGGGGCGCCTTGGCATGATGTCGGCGGCCCGTCCGCTGGCCTATGCCCAGTTCCTGCTGCTGTTGCTGTCGTTCCTGTGCCTGACCTGGGCCTTTATCGACAACGATTTTACCGTGCAGTACGTGGCCACCAACTCTAACAGCCTGCTGCCGCTGGCCTATCGCATCTCCGCGGTGTGGGGCGCCCACGAGGGTTCCCTGCTGCTGTGGGTGCTGACCCTGGGGGGCTGGACTGCGGCCGTCGCCATGTTCAGCCGTCGCCTGCCGCTCGACGCGGTGGCGCGGGTGCTCGGCGTACTCGGCCTCATCTCGGTCGGTTTTACCGCCTTCGTGCTGTTTACCTCCGACCCCTTCATCCGCACCTTGCCCTACTTTCCGGTGGATGGGCGCGACCTCAACCCGCTGTTGCAGGACCCGGGTCTCATCTTCCACCCGCCGATGCTCTACATGGGCTATGTGGGCTTCTCGGTGGCCTTTGCCTTCGCCATCGCGTCCTTGATGACTGGCCGGCTCGATGCCACCTGGGCGCGCTGGTCGCGTCCCTGGACCATGGCGGCCTGGGTCTTCCTCACCCTGGGTATCGTGCTGGGCTCCTGGTGGGCCTATTACGAGCTCGGCTGGGGCGGCTGGTGGTTCTGGGATCCGGTAGAAAACGCCTCCTTCATGCCCTGGCTGGCGGGTACCGCCCTGCTGCACTCGCTGGCGGTGAGTGAAAAACGCGCCACCTTCAAGGCCTGGACCGTGCTGCTGGCGCTCTCCGCCTTCTCTCTGAGCCTGCTGGGTACCTTCCTGGTGCGCTCCGGCGTGCTGGTGTCGGTGCATGCGTTTGCCTCCGACCCGACCCGCGGCCTGTTCATTCTGGGCTTCCTGTTGGCGGTAATCGGTTCATCCTTGCTGCTGTTTGCCTTCAAGGGCTCCCAGGTGAGAAGCCACGGCAAGCACGAGTTGTGGAGCCGCGAGACCCTGCTGCTGTGCAACAACATCATGCTGGTGGCGGGTCTGCTGACCGTGCTGCTTGGCACCCTGCTGCCGCTGGTACACAAGGAGCTGGGGCTGGGTAGCATCTCCATCGGTACTCCCTTCTTCAACCACATCTACAGCTGGCTGATCATTCCGTTCGCCCTGTTGCTGGGGGTCGGTCCGCTGTTTCGCTGGCGTCGCCAGGAGCTGGGCGAGCTCAAGGGCAAGGTGGTGCTGGCGCTGGTATTGAGCCTGGCAGCCGCCATTTTGCTGCCGCTGCTGCTGGCCGAGGAGTTCAAGCCCTGGGCTGCGCTCGGTATCGGGCTTGGTGCCTGGATCATAGTGACCAGCGTGCAGGAGACCTGGGTGCGTGCCACCCACAAGCACAGCTTCGCCGTCGGCGTGCGCCGGCTTGGCAACAGCCACTGGGCGATGATCCTGGGTCACGTGGGCCTTGCGGTGAGTATCATCGGCATCGCCTGTACCCAGAACTACAGCATCGAGAAGGATCTGCGGATGCAGGCCGGCGATCGGGTCCAGTTTGCCGACTACGAGTTTGTCTTCACCGGTATCAAGGAGAAGAACGGCCCCAACTACGACGGCTTCAAGGGCGTGCTGGAAGTGCACAAGGACGGCAAGCAGGTCGCCCTGCTCAAGCCGGAGAAACGCATGTACAAGGTGACCCGGATGCCGATGACCGAGGCGGCCATCGATGCCGGCTTCACCCGGGATCTCTACGCGGCGCTCGGCGAGCAGCTCGACAGCGGCGCCTGGGCGGTGCGGATCTACTACAAACCCTTCGTGCGCTGGATCTGGTTCGGCGGCGTCTTCATGGCCATCGGCGGCGTGCTGGCGATGCTGGACAAGCGCTACCGTTTCGGTCGTCGTGACGAGGAGGCCAAGGCATGAGCAAGAAGACCTGGTTGTTTCTGATCCCCTTCATCGTGTTTTTGCTGGGGGCCGTGTTTCTGTTCAAGGGGCTCTACTCCGATCCCACCAAGCTCGAGTCCGTGATGGTGGGCAAGGAAGTGCCCGTGTTCACCCTGCAGGACATCTACGACCTCAATAAGCAGCATGACAGGAGCATCCTCAAGGGGCGCCCCATGCTGCTCAACGTCTGGGCCACCTGGTGCCCGACCTGCTATGGGGAGCACACCTACCTCAAGCAGCTGGCGGGGCAGGGGATCTACATCGTCGGCATGAACTACAAGGATGAGCGGGCCAAGGCCATCAACTGGCTGGCGGAGCTCGGCAATCCCTACCAGATCAATCTTTATGATCCCGACGGCATGTTGGGGCTGGATCTGGGGGTCTACGGCGCGCCGGAGACCTTCTTCATCGACAGTCAGGGCATCATTCGCTATCGCCACGTGGGGGACGTCAACCCCGAGGTGTGGGCCAGCACCCTCAAACCCATCTATGACGCCATGAAGTGAGGGAGAGCCTGATGAGAATGTTTATTGCGTCCCTGCTGCTGCTGGCAGGACTGGGCGGGGCGGGCCAGGCGCTGGCCGCCATCGATGTCTACACCTTCGACAGCGACGCCCAGGAGCAGACCTTTCGCGAGCTGACCAAGGAGCTGCGCTGTCCCAAGTGCCAGAACCAGGATATCGCCGACTCCAACGCGGGCCTGGCCAAGGACTTGCGGGACAAGACCTACCAGATGGTGCGCGAGGGCAAGGACAAGCAGGAAGTGGTGGATTACATGGTCGCCCGCTACGGCAACTTCATCCTGTACAACCCGCCGCTGATGGCGTCGACCCTGATCCTCTGGCTCGGGCCCCTGCTGGTGATCGTCATCGGTGTCGTCATGGTGGTGGTGCGCAGTCGCCGTCGTCCCGCGGCTGCCACGCCGGCGGATAGCGCCCTGAGCGCGGAGGAGCAGCGTCGTCTGGCTGCCCTGCTCAAAGAGGAAGAGAAACAATGACCGCATTTTGGATAGTGATCGCGGCCCTGCTGGTGCTGGTGAGTCTGGCACTGGTGCTGCCGTTGTGGCGGGGTGAGGGCAAGCAGAGCATCAGCCGCTCGGCCCTCAACAAACAGCTCTATCGCCAGCGTCTGCTGGAGATCGGGGAAGAGCGCGAGCAAGGGGTGCTGGCGGAAGAACAGGACTCCCTGATCGAGCTGCAACGCAGCCTGCTGGACGACATCCCCGACGTGGAGCAGACCGCCCGCGGCGGCAAGAGCATGATCTGGATCCCGGGTGTGCTGGTGCTGCTGGTGGTGAGCCTGGGGCTCTACTACAAGCTCGGCTCCTGGCAGGAGGTCAGCCGCTGGCAAGATGCCAACAGCCGGCTCGGTGAGCTCAGCAACCGCATCCTGGTGGAGCGCAATGCCGAGGTGACCGAGCAGGATCTGCTGGACTTCACTCTGGCCCTGCGTACCCGCCTGAAGGACGAGCCGAACGATTATCGCGGCTGGCTGCTGCTGGGTCGGCTGTCACTGGATGGCAATGATCCCGAGATGGCCCGCGAGGCGCTGGAGCGGGCCTACGGACTGGCCCCGCAGAAGGCGATGGTGGCGGTGCCCTACGCCCAGGCGCTGATGATGACAGGGGATGACGCGCAGGCCGATCAGCTGCTGCGGGTGGCCATTGCCCAGGATCCGGCCAATATCGAGGCGCGCTCCGTCTACGCCTTCATGGCGCTGCAAAAAGAGGACTTCAAGACCGCTCTGCAACGCTGGCGCGAGATGCTGCCGCTGATGGAGAAGGGCTCGACCCGTTACACCATGGTGGAGCGCTCCATCGACTATGCCGAGCAGCAGTTGAAGAAGCGCGGCATGGCCAGTGCGGCCGTGCCGGCTGAGGCGAGCGGGCAGAACGCGGCCTCTGACCAGGTGCTGGAGGTGAAGGCTGGCGAGTTCCCGCTCAAGGTGACGCTGGCCGATGGCATTGCACTGCCGGAAGATGCCCATCTGTTCGTGTTTGCGGTGATCCCCAACGGACCGCCCATGCCCATCGCGGTCAAGCGTATCCCGGGGCCGCACTTCCCGCTGACCCTGTCGCTGGGTGACGGTGACGCCATGATGGAAGGCAACAAGCTGGCTGCCTACCCCGAGCTGCAGTTCAAGGCGCGCCTCTCCCGTGGCGGCAACGTCATGAACAAGGAAGGGGCGTTTGAAGGCGTCTCCGTTCCGGTTGCTACCGGTTCGATTCCTTCAGCGCCGATTGACATCCGCATCGATCACGCCCTCTAATACGCCTTTGGCCCGGCCCCTCGATGGGGCCGGGCTGCCTATAATTCAGATTAATCACAATAAAAAGCTAGGACTTCCATATGTATGTGCGTGTAGGGGCATTGATGGTGGCCTTGTTGCTGGGCGGCTGTGCTGGCGGCCCGCCCAAGCAGGGGCCCGAGAGCCTTGACCTCAAGGAGACGCCGAGCCGGCCCGGTGCGACCAGCACGGCCAGCGATGGTCGTGACCCGTTCCAGGGCGCCAACCGGGCCATGTGGGCCGTCAACTACGATGTGCTGGAGCCCTATGTGGCCCGTCCAGTGGTGCATGGCTACGCCCGCTATATCCCGCAGGGAATGAAGGACGGCATCGAAAACCTGGTGGAAAACTTCAACGAGCCGAGCAGCATGGTCAACCATCTCATCACCGGCGATTTGAAGGGGGCGGGCACCAACCTGGGTCGCTTCACCCTCAACACCACAGTGGGTCTGCTGGGTATCTTCGATGTGGCCAAGCATGCCGGTCTGGCGCGCAACAAGCTGGAGCTCAATACCGTGCTGGGCCGCGCCGATATCGGCGATGGCGCCTACCTGATGGTGCCGGTCTACGGCCCGACCACCACCCGCAAGCTGGTGGGGGATACTGTGGATACCTTGTATTTCCCTTATGCCTTGCTGACTTTCCCGTTGAAGGTGGTGCACTGGGCGCTGGATGGTCTGGGTACCCGTTCCAAGCTGATCGATCAGGAGCGGATCATCGACAACGCGCTCGATCCTTACGCCCTGACCAAGGACTTCTATCTGCAGTACAACCAGAACAAGGTGACCGGTCGTCAGACCGAGCTCAAGCAAGAGCAGCAGGAGAAGCAAGACGACAGCAATCTGGACGACTATCTGGATGAAATCGACCAGTGATGCCAGCGTATCCGGCTCGAGTAACGTAACAAAGGCGCCTGCGGGCGCCTTTTTCGTCTCTGCTGTTGCACAGGCATAAAAAAAACGCCCCGCAAGAGCGGGGCGTTTTGGCAAGAACGGGGGCTATCAGGCCAGGTTCTTGGCCACGAATTCCCAGTTGACCAGGGTCCAGAAGGTTTCCATGTACTTCGGACGCAGGTTGCGGAAATCGATGTAGTAGGCGTGTTCCCACAGGTCGACGGTCAGCAGCGGAGTGGTACCGGCTTCGGTCAGCGGGCAACCGGCGTTGGAGGTGTTGACGATGGCCAGGGAGCCGTCAGCCTTTTTCACCAGCCAAGTCCAGCTGGAACCGAAGTTGCCGATGGCAGACTTGGTGAACGCATCCTTGAACTCGGCGAAGGAGCCGAAGGCCTTGGTGATGGCATCTGCCAGGGCGCCAGTGGGCTCGCCACCGCCGTTCGGGGAGAGGCAGTGCCAGTAGAAGGTGTGGTTCCAGATCTGGGCGGCGTTGTTGAAGATGCCGCCAGTGGAGGTCTTGATGATCTCTTCCAGAGACTTGCCTTCAAACTCGGTACCCGGCACCAGGTTGTTCAGGTTGACCACATAGGTGTTGTGGTGCTTGCCGTGGTGGTATTCCAGAGTTTCCTGGGAGATGTGCGGTTCCAGAGCATTGATTGCATAGGGCAGAGCGGGAAGTTCGAATGCCATTTTCTACTCTCCATTGGCTGGCCGTGCGAAGGCGACGGTTGCAAGACATTGCGTACTCTTTTCTATCTTGAAAAGAATTGTTCTTGAAATAAGGGGGCCAGATGGCCCAAAGCCCATCGATTGTACCAGCATCAAAGATGGGCTAACAACTCTTGATTCTCGCCATGATCCGGATCAAGCTGCGACGTATTGATTCATCACTTCTTGCATCCGAGGTGGTTTGCCAGTTTGTGGTCTGTCCGGATTGCAGTAGAATGGCCGCCGAAATCGCTCTAGTGAGGCACCTATGGAAACTATTGAAAAGATTAAACAGCAGCTGGCTGAAAACCCCATCATCCTGTACATGAAGGGCTCCCCCAAGCTACCCAGCTGCGGTTTCTCTGCCCAGGCCTCCCAGGCCCTGATGTCCTGTGGCGAGCCGTTTGCTTACGTCGACATCCTGCAAAACCCGGATATCCGCGCCGAATTGCCGAAGTTTGCCAACTGGCCGACCTTCCCCCAGCTGTGGGTGGAAGGTGAGCTGGTCGGTGGCTGCGACATCATGATCGAGATGTTCCAGGCCGGCGAGCTGCAGACCCTAATCAAGGAAACTGCCGCCAAACACAAGCAGGATGACGCCGCCGCCGAATAAGGCAGCATCCGCATCATGCAAAAAGGGGAGCCGCTGGCTCCCCTTTTTTATTTCACAACTTTATTTCACGACAGGCATCAGGCAATGCGTTCGATGCGTGCCATGTAGAAGCCATCGAAGCCGGTGGCGGCCGGGCTGACGGTGTGGTCATCGCGCAGGCGGTAGTTTTCATTGGCGGCGAGGAACTTGTCCACTTGCTGACGGTTCTCTTCCGGCAGGATGGAGCAGGTTGCATAGACCAGCAGACCACCCACCTTCACCATCTGGCTGTAGCGCTGCAGGATCTCCGCCTGCAGGGCAACCAGCACCGGCAGCCGCTCGGCGGTGTCGCGCCACTTGGCATCCGGATTGCGCTTGAGCACGCCGAGGCCGGAGCAGGGCACGTCCAGCAGCACGCGATCCGCACTCTCTTTGAGGCGCTTGACGGTCTTGCTGCTGGTGATCACCCGGGTTTCCACGTTGTGGGCCCCGGCGCGGCGGGCGCGCTGCTTGAGGTTTTCGAGCTTCCACTCTTCCACATCCATCGCCAGCAGGCGGCCCTTGCCCTCCATCATGGCGGCCAGATGCAGGGTCTTGCCACCGGCACCGGCGCAGGCATCGATGACGCGCATGCCGGGGCTCACTTCCAGCGCGGCTGCAACCTGCTGGGAGCCGGCATCCTGCTGCTCGAACCAGCCGTCGGCAAAGGCCTTGGTACGAAACAGGGCGGCATCCGAGGTCACTTGCAGGGCCGAATCGACCCCTTCCACTGGAATGGTGGTGACCTGTTCTTTGGCCAGTGCGGCCTGCAGCTCTTCACGGGTGCACTTGAGGCTGTTGACCCGCAGGTAACGCTTGGGCATCCAGGCCAGCGCGGCACGCTCGGCAGGCCAGGCGTCGCCCAGTTGCTCGCTGCCGAGTTTTTCCAGCCAGGTCGGGCAGCCATCCATCAGCACCGGGTTCTTCTTGGCTTCGGTCAGACGGCGACGAAACGCCTCTTCATTGAAGCGATCCAGCGTCGGATGGTTGGGTTGGGCTATCTTGTGAAAAGCGTGCCAGCTGTGCAGCAGCGGCCAGACGTTCTTCTCGGCCTGACGGACCTGGATGCCGGTCAGTGCGCAATAGAGGCTGAGGCGACGCAGCAGATCGCCGGTGACCAGGGCAATCCTTGCCTGTTCTTGCGGTTTGAGTTCGATGCCGGAGAAGTGACGGGCATAGGCGCGGTCCAGGGTGAGACCCTGGCCCAGCACATCGTCAACAATGGCAACGACCAGGTCCCCGAAACGGGGCAACAGTGGGGATTTGAGCATGAGATTAACCTTGGTCAGATAAAGACGAACCGTCGTCATGGTGACGCGGCTCAAAAACTGATAAATCCGCGCAATGATAGGGGCTAGACAGGGTTGGTGCAACACTCCCCATTCGGGGAATATCCGCCAGGTGGTGCTGTACTAAGCAGGGCGGCAGGCGAATGATGCCAGTTGCAGTTTGGGTGAGTGCATTTAAAAGGACTAAAAAGATGCAGTTGATGAAATTTTCTCCCTTGGCGCTGGTGGTAGCCAGCCTGATGAGCTCGGGTGGCCTCGCGGCCAAGGAGTGGGACACGGTGGTGGCGCGCGCCAGCGCCGCCGACGGCTATGAAGTGCGGGCCAACCAGTTTCGGGTCGCCAAGGTGCCCATCGATTATTTTGCCGGCCTGCAGGCCGGGGCCCGTTCGCTGACCCTGCCGTTGCCCGATGGGGGAGAGGTGACCTTCACCCTGCAGGCCTATGATCTGCTGCCGGCCGATCAGGCGGCCAAATTCCCCGAGATCCTGACCTTCAAGGGCCATAACCCGGCGGCACCGGTAGAGACGGGACGTTTTGATCTGGGGCCGCTGGGCTTTCATGCCATGTTCACCCATCAGGGCAAGACGGTGTTCGTCGACCCGCTGCGCAATGCTGACGGTTATGCCGTCTATTACCAGCAGGATGCCTACAGCCGGCTGGAGGAGGAAGCGGACAAGGTTATCGGCAGCGAGGCCAGCAGGGCGCTGGCGCACAAGGTGCAGGTGGATGGCAACGTGCGCAAGCGTTACGCCATCGCCATCTCGGCGGCGGGGGAGTACACCCAGTTTTACGGCGGATCCAAGGCGCTGGCCACCGCGGCCATCGCCACCCTGCTCGGCCGGGTCAACGAGGTGTACCAGCGCGATGTGGGGGCCGAGTTTCAGCTGGCCAGCGGCAACGACTCCGTTATTTTCATCGATCCGGCAACGGACCCTTTCTACAATGGCGATAACCCCGACTATGTGAGCGGAGTTAGCAGCATCTATGAGAGAAACGATACCAGCAAGAACGTCCAGGTGCAGGGCGACGCCTTCGCCAATGGTGATCTGGGGGCATTCGATATCGGTCATGTGCTCAATACTGGGGGCGGTGGCCTGGCCGGCCTCGGCGTGCTGTGCACCACTGACAAGTCGGCTGGTATGACCGGCTCGGCCACGCCGGTTGGGGATGCCTTCTTTATCGACTACGTGGCCCACGAGATCGGTCACCAGTTCGGCGCCGACCATACCTTCAACGGCACCACCAACAGCTGTGGCAGCGGCAATCGGGAGGCGACCCAAGCCTGGGAGCCGGGCAGCGGCACCTCCATCATGGCCTATGCCGGGATCTGCGGGGACGAGAACATCCAGCCCCACAGCGACCCCTATTTCCACAGCAAGTCCATCGAGCAGATGCGAGCGCACATGGCGACCGTGCCGGCCTGCGGCACTACCCTCAACCTCGTCAACAATGCGCCCCAGGCGGCGGCCGGGGCCAGCCGCATCATTCCGGCCAACACGCCGTTCGTGCTCAAGGGGGCCGGCGCCGATCTGGACGGGGATCCCCTGACCTACACCTGGGAGCAGATTGATTTGGGCACGGAGTCGAGCAGCCCGGCCACCATGGTGGACGATGGCAGCCGGCCGCTGTTCCGTTTCGTGTCCCCCACCAGCTCGCCGGAGCGGATCCTGCCGAGCCTGCCCTCTCTGCTCTCGGGCACGCTCGCCAAGGGCGAGGCCTGGCCCACCACCAACCGGGATCTCAACTTCCGGTTGACGGTGCGTGATGGCAAGGGCGGTGTCGCCAGCGACGACATGAAGGTTCAGGTGGTCAACACCGGCAGCGCCTTCCGGCTGACCGCCCCGCTTGGGGTGGCGTTGACGCCGGGGGCCAGCCAGGTGGTCGGCTGGGATGTGGCCGGCACCACGCTGGCGCCGATCAGCTGCAGCAAGGTGGATCTGTTCATCACCCAGAACGAGGGGACCAGCTGGAGCAATCTGGCGGTCAGTCAGCCCAACAGCGGCGCAGCCACCGTCACCCTGCCGGCGGATCTGGCCAGCGCCGCCCGCCTGAAAGTGGCTTGCAGCGACAACATCTTCTTCGCCATCAGTCCGGCCAAGCTGCCGGTCGCCCAAAGCGGCGGCAGTTCGGGCGGTGGCGGCGGTGGTGGCGCCCTCGGTCTCTGGACTCTGGCGCTGGCCCTGCTGGGTTGGCAACGGAGGCGCGGATGAGGGCTGGCTGGCTGGTGCTGGTGGCCTTGCTTGGCGGCTGTCAGGCCGACGCCGATACCCTGGAGCAGGCGGTCAGCGCCAGTCTGGCCAAGCAGGATTACCGGCTGATCGTGCGGGCCGGGCGCGGCGAGGTGGCGCCCGGCATCGCACCGGAGCAGCAGGCCTCGGCCAAGGCGCGCTGCGGCGTGCGCTACCTCGATGGTCTGGGGGATGTCATCAAGCCCGGGCAGGAAGAGGCCCAGGCCAAGCTGGCGGCCTACGCGGCTGATTACAACCGGCGCATGCTGGCGCATTGTCCCGCTACCTCTGGCAAGCAATAAGCCTGCCGGTGGGCATTACGTACCAAGAGCGTGCGAAGGTTATACCAAGGGAGGGAGGCGTGAGCCCCCCTCTTTTTTTGCAGCCGCCATTTGCCGGTCACAAGGCTTGTACCCATGGCGTGCTCGTCGCACAATGCCAGCACGCATGGCCGCATGGGCGGCAAAGAGAGAAGGAAAATCAAGATGATGGATGTAGCCGATCTGCGCCGCGAATACACCCGGGGTGGATTGCACCGGGCCGATCTGCCAGCCGAGCCCCTCGCCCTGTTCGAGAAGTGGCTGGCCCAGGCGTGCGAGGCCAAGCTGACCGATCCCACCGCCATGGTGGTGGGCACCGTCGATGCCGACGGCCAGCCCTGGCAGCGTACCGTGCTGCTCAAGCACTACGATGCCGAGGGCATGGTGTTCTACACCAACATGGGCAGCCGCAAGGCGCATCAGCTGGAGGGCAACCCCCGCATCAGCCTGCTGTTTCCCTGGCACACGCTGGATAGACAAGTGCATGTGACCGGCCGGGTGGAGAAGATGAGCACCTTCGAGGTGATGAAGTACTTCCACAGCCGCCCCAAGGACAGCCAGATCGCCGCCTGGGTTTCCCAGCAGTCGACCCGCATCTCGGCGCGCGGCGTGCTGGAGGCCAAATTCCTCGAGTTCAAGCAGAAGTTTGCCAATGGCGAAGTGCCGCTGCCGAGCTTCTGGGGCGGTTTTCGGGTGCGGATCGACACGGTCGAATTCTGGCAGGGGGGTGAGCATCGCCTGCACGATCGTTTCTACTACACCCGCGAGGGGGAAGGCTGGCACATCGAGCGGCTGGCGCCCTGAGTGCCCGCTGCCGCTGACAAGGAGTCTGTATGCGTCTGTATGGCGATCTGAAGTCCGGCAACTGTTACAAGCCCTGGTTGCTGGCCCGCTGGCTTGAACTGCCCCTCGACTGGGTGCCGGTGGATGTGCTGGCGGGGGAGACCCGTACCCCCGATTTTCTGGCCATCAACCCCAACGGCAAGATCCCGGTGCTGGAGCTGGCCCACGGCGATACCCTGGCGGAATCCAACGCCATCCTCTTCTATCTGGCGCAGGGCTCGCCCCTGTGGCCGACCGAGCCGCGCCAGCAGGCCGAGGTGCTCAAGTGGCTGTTCTTCGAGCAGTACAGCCATGAGCCCTATATCGCGGTGGCCCGTTTCATCGTGCACTATCTGGGGCGGCCGGAGTCTCAGGAGGCGCGCCTCGACGGGCTCAAAGCAGGCGGCGAAAAGGCGCTGGCGGTGCTGGAGCAGCAGCTCAAGCAGAGTCCCTACCTGTGCGGTGATTCTCCGACCATCGCCGACATCGCGCTTTACGCTTACACCCATGTGGCGGAGGAGGGGATTTTCTCGCTGCAGGGCTGGCCGGCCATTCGCGACTGGATCGCCCGCCTCGAGGCGCATCCCCGCCACCTGAGCCTGCCGGCTGCCTGTCAGGCCGGCTGATGGAGCTGCTGATCGAGCGGGCCTTGTGGCAGCCCCACTGGGCACCGGTGCTGCAGGCCTGGCAACGGCAGGGCGGTCGCTGGCTGTTGCTGCAGAGCAAGGTCGATGAGCGTTTGCCGAGCGACACCGGTGGACTCTGGTCCAGTTGTCCGCCCGATGGCGTGCGTTCGGCCAGCGCGCTGCTGGCCACCTGGCTGGATGGTGACTTGCCTGCCCAGCCCGCGAGGGATCCGAGCCGCCAGATCCTCATCAGCGGCTCGGCCTCCCTGCTGACCCTGGCCCAGGAGGAGGGGCTGTTGACGCTGGGGCCACAGGGCGCCGATCTGACGCTGACGGCGCAAGACGATCTGGGCGCCGTGCTCAACCGTCTGCTGGCCCGCCGCCTGACGGTGCCGGTGCTGGTCGAGCCCGCCTCGCCATCGGGGCCTGCCCTGCAACTGCGTCCTTTGTTGGCGCAGGACGAAACCGACGCGGTGCGTTATTGCAGCGATGCGGCGCTCGCCCGCTACACCCTCAACATCCCCCATCCCTACCCGCCGGAGGCTGCCCGTGACTGGTTGGCCGGCTGCTGGCGCAAGGCGGCGCTCGGGCTGGGCTGGAGCTGGGCGCTGACCCTGCCGGCGGGGGAGGGCCAGGCGCCGCTGGTGGGGGTGATCTCGCTGCACTGGAATGGCGAGCTGGCCTGGTGGGTAGGCGTGCCCTGGCAAAATCGCGGGCTGGCGACCCGGGCCTCCCGGCTGGTCAAGGCCTTTGCGTTTGACCGGCTGCAACTGCCGGTGCTGACCGCCCGCCATATGCCAGGCAATCTGGCCTCCGGCCGGGTGATGGCCAAGCTTGGCATGCGCTATTGCGGTCGGCGTGAGCTGAGTGGTCAGCCGCCGTGCGAGGTGAGCTACTGGCTGCTGGAGCGAAGCCAGACGCTCGCGGCCCCGCTGACACGGCAGTTGGCCCCTCTGCTGGCCGACGAACGGGTGGTGGCGGCCATCCTGCAAGCGGGCGGTGAGGAGGATGAACCGAGGCGGCTGGCCCTCTTTCTGGCACAGCCGGAGCCAGAAAGCGGACTGGTTGTCGAAACCCTACCCGAGCAGGAGGACGACGGGCCGCTGGCGCTGGAGTATCACGATCAGGCGATGCTGGCGCAGGCTGAGCCGGACCAACTCTATCTGTACCGGGGGTTGCTGCTCAAGGACCGTGACGAGCAGGGGTTAGCTTATCTGCAGCAGCTGGCCAGCCTGCAGCGCCAGGGGCCGGCACCGCTCACGCTGGCGGAGCGGCGTCAGCGGCTCGGCTGGCTGGGCACCTTGGCCCGCCGGGCCAGCGGCGAGAACACACAGGGGGATGGCGTCAGTCGCCGTTATCACCAGCTCTGGCTGCTGGTGGAGTTGCCTGCCCTCATCGACGAGCTGGCCGGATGCTGGCATCGCGGGCCAGACCAGACTTTGAGCTGGCTGGAGCAGGGGGATGCCGAGCTGCTTGCGGCCTATCGGGCGGCCATCACCACCCTGCAATCGAGCGATCTGCAAACCGTGCTGCGGCTGCTGGCCGTGCGGTTTCCTGAGTTCACCCTCCCATTTCTCGACAAAGGTGCTCAGGGCGGCGGTCAGTTTGTGGAATAATGCCCGCTCTGCTGTACGAGGAGTAACGCTGTATGCTGAGAACCGAGCGCCCCGGCGACATGCTGCCGGTCTATGACCTGGTGAGCGCCGCCTTTGGCCGTTCCGACGAGGCCGAACTGGTCAACCGCCTGCGCGAATGTGGTGCCGCCGTGGTGACCATGCTCGAGGAGGAGGAGTACGAGTTCATGGGGCACCTGATGCTGAGCCCGATCACCATTAACGGCATGGAAGGGCCCTGGCTCGGTCTTGCACCCGTGGCGGTCCATCCCGATTGGCAGGGGCAGGGCATAGGGTCGGATCTGGTGCGCGAGGGGCTGGATACGGCGCTGGAGATGGACTGGAAGGCGGTGGTGGTGCTGGGTGACCCGACCTATTACAGCCGCTTCGGTTTTCGCCCCGCCAGCGAGTTCGGCCTGCACTGCATCTACGAGGTGCCCGCCGACTGCTTCATGGCGATGGAGCTGCAAGAAGGCGGCCTGACCGGGATGCAGGGCGAAGTGCTTTACCACCCGTTGTTTGACGAGCTGCCTGACGAAGCGCCGCTCGAGGCATGAATGGTCTATATCTGTGAAAAAGGCGCCCTCGGGCGCCTTTTTTATCTCTGTCCGTCAGCTCAGCTGAAGAACCAGTAGCCGCGGTTGACCAGCCGGGTCAGCAGTTGCAGGAAGCCGGCCTGATCGGCAAGCTCCACCATGTCGGCCTGGGTGACCATGTCCTTGTCACACAAGAGCGAAATGGCGGCGGCATCCTCGCTTGGCAGCGTCCAGGCTTCGCCATCGATATAGCACTGCTGGCTCTCGCCGCTGAACCAGACGGTGCGCAGGCCCGGCACCTTGATGGCGGGCTCGCCCTGGGTCAGCAGGTCGGCCACTTCCTCGGCGCTGTAGTCCGGCTCCACCGGATTGACGTCCAGATCGTGCTTGGCCTCGGAGATCATGGTGCCGAACCACTCCTTGAACAGGGTCTCGTCATCGAGGGCCTGCTGCATCAGCTCGCGCAGACGGTGCAGCTCGTGGGGCTGGATCTCGCCGTGACGGGCGCGGGGCTTGAGGTCGGCATCGCCGTAACGCTCGGTGCGCACCTCGTTGTCGATCAGGTGATCGGCAAAGGAGGAGATAAGCGCCTTGGCATCCGGCGCGCGGAAGCCCACCGAGAAGTTCAGGGACGGCTCGATGGCGTAGCCCTCGTGGGGGAATCCAGGTGGGATGTAGAGGATATCGCCCGGCTCCATGATGACGTCGATGATCGCCTCGAACGGCTCGCAGTGCAGCAGGGCCGCGTGGGCGGCGAACTCGTTCAAGGGTTTAGCATCGCCGACGCGCCAGTGGCGTTTGCCCTGGCCCTGGGTGATGAACACATCGTAGTTGTCGATGTGGGGACCGACCCCGCCGTGAGGGGTGGAGAAGCTCACCATCACATCGTCAAAACGCCAGCCGGGGATGAACTGGAACGGCACTGCCAGCTCATTGACCTCGGGGGCCCAGTGGTTGCAGGCCTGCACCAGCACGGTCCAGTTCTCTTCACCCAGGTGATCGTAGGATTCGAAGGGGCCGTGAGCTGCCTCCCACTTGTTGTTGAAGCGGGTGACGAGGCGCGATTCAATCACCTCTTCCATGGCCAGACCCGCCAGCTCGTCCGGGCTGATGGGATCCTGAAAGTCGGTGAAGCCGCCCTTGATGAGCAGTGGGCGCTTCTGCCAGTAGTGCTCGAGGAAGTGAGCGATATCCAGATTGAGTTGGTACATAGATCTTCTCGTCAAAGGGTTCGACAAAGGTCAAGAGAGGTCTTGCCGGAGGCGGTGGCTGGCCTCGGGCAAGACCTCTTGCAAAGGGTGTATAGGGTGCCACATAAAATAACCGGGGCCCTGTTGCAGATCATGCACAGGGCCCCGGTGGTGTCACTTATTCGCTTATTTCAGCAGATCGACCAGACGCTGGGCGTCGCCGATGTAGTTGGCCGGGGTCAGCTTCTTCAGCTCGACCTTGACGGCTTCCGGCAACGCCAGGGTGTCAATAAAGGTACGCATCCCTTCGGCATCGACGCGGCGGCCACGGGTCAGCTCTTTGAGCTTCTCGTAGGGCTTCTCGATGCCGTAACGGCGCATCACGGTCTGGATCGGCTCGGCCAGCACTTCCCAGTTGGCATCCAGATCGGCAGCCATGGCTGCGTCGTTGGCTTCCAGCTTGGAGATGCCCTTGAGGGTCGCCTGATAGGCAATCAGGGAGTAGCCCACCGCTACACCCAGGTTGCGCAGCACGGTCGAGTCGGTCAAGTCACGCTGCCAGCGGGAGATGGGCAGCTTGGAGGCCAGATGCTGGAACACGGCGTTGGCCAGACCCAGATTGCCTTCGGAGTTCTCGAAGTCGATGGGGTTGACCTTGTGCGGCATGGTGGAGGAGCCGATTTCGCCGGCGATGGTGCGCTGCTTGAAGTGGCCCAGGGAGATGTAACCCCACACGTCGCGATCGAAGTCGATCAGGATGGTGTTGAAGCGGGCCATGGCGTCGAACAGCTCGGCGATGTAGTCGTGCGGCTCGATCTGGGTGGTGTAGGGGTTCCAGGAAAGGCCGAGGGAGGTGACGAACTCCTCGGAGAACTGGTGCCAGTCAACATCCGGGTAGGCGCTGATGTGGGCGTTGTAGTTGCCGACCGCGCCGTTGATCTTGCCGAGGATCTCTACCGCCATGATCTGCTTGTACTGGCGCTCCAGCCGGTAGGCGACGTTGGCCATCTCCTTGCCCATGGTGCTCGGGGTCGCCGGCTGACCGTGGGTACGGGACAGCAGCGGCATGTCGCGGTACTCATGAGCCAGACGCTTGAGTTCGGAAATCAGCTTCTCGCAGTAAGGCTTGATGACCTCTTCGCGGGCGGTTTTCAGCATCAGGCCGTGGGAGTTGTTGTTGATGTCTTCCGAGGTGCAGGCGAAGTGGATGAACTCGCTGACAGCTGCCAGCTCCGGGTTCACTTCGACTTTTTCTTTCAGGAAGTACTCCACCGCTTTCACATCATGGTTGGTGGTGCGCTCGATCTGTTTGATGCGGGCGGCATCCTGCTCGTTGAAGTTGCTGACGATGTCGTCGAGCAGGGCACTGGCGGCCGCGCTCAGGGCAGGGACTTCCGGGATCCCGGCGTGGCTGGCCAGTTTTTGCAACCAGCGCACCTCGACTTCGACGCGAAAACGCAGCAGGCCGAATTCGGAGAAGATAGGGCGCAGGGCATCGGCCTTGTCGCCATAACGACCGTCAATCGGGGAAACAGCAGTCAGCGCGGACAGCTCCATGGGGTGAACTCCTGATGATTGGTGTGGGGGATCCGTATCCACTCGCGCGTGGCCCAGGGTGTCAGCAAGGGGGATGTGCGGCTGCCCGCCTTGCTGTCGTCCCTCGGCCCGCGCGCGAGCCGATTATTTAGTAACGTTTGGCCAGCTCCACCATCTTCTTGCGAGCGAAGATGATCTGGGTGCGGCTGCCGCCGAGCTGACGCCACAGCACGCAGGCCCGGATGCCGGCCAGCAGCAGGGCGCGCACCTTGTGCTGCACCAGCGGTTGCTGCAGGAACAGCGGGGTACCCGCCACCTGAATGCGCGGCCCGATGGGGCTGATGAGGTCGCTGTAGATGCTCGCCATGTTGGCCAGGATCTGCTCGTCGAGCAGATCGAAGTGCTGTTGCTGGCGGCCAATCTGGCTGATCCGCTCACCCAGCATGTTGAGGATGTCCTTGCGCTTGGCCAGCTTGCGCTCCAGCGCGATCAGGCTCACCACGTAGCGGGTCAGCTCGGCATTCTTCTGGCTGCCGTCGGCGCCCAGCTGCTCGACCAGCGCGCGGTAGCCGTCGCGAATGGCCAGATGGGTGTTGTTGAACACCTCGAGCGGCTGGCTCGGGTTGGTCACCAGAATGCTGGAGAGGCTCTCGCGCAGGGCCGCTTCGTCGCAGCTGCCGTCACGGGCCACCTTCTGCACCAGATAGGCGGCCTGGCAGATGCCGGCAAAGGCCATGGTTCTGTCTTGGAATTTGTCGCTCATATCTTCGCGGCCTTGTTCTGTTCATTCACTGGCAGATATCCGCTGCAGGCCATGATCCGGCCTTGGAATTTGTCGCTCATATCTTCACAGCCCTGTTCTGTTCATTCACCGGCCGATGCCATGATCCGGCCTGGAAGTTGCCAATCATGTATCGCTGCCTTGTGCTGTTTTGTCTTTGTCCCTTCTCCCGCGAGGGGAGAAGGGAGTACAGCGCGAACGCTCGTGAGCGCCCCAGCTCCCGCGAGGGGAGAAGGGAGTACAGCGCGAACGCTCGTGAGCGCCCCAGCCCTTAGACCGGATGGCTGAAACGTTGTTCGATGATGCCGCCGCCCAGACACACTTCCCCGTCGTAGAAGACGGCGGACTGACCCGGGGTGACCGCAGCTTGCTTCTCGTCGAAGATGACCCGGATGGTCTCGTCGTCGATGGGCTGGATCAGGCAGGGGATATCTTCCTGCCGATAGCGGGTCTTGACGGTGCAGCGGCGCGGCGCGCGAATGGGGGTGCGATCCACCCAGTGCAGCTGGCTCGCGATCAGGCCATCGGAGTAGAGACGGGGATGCTCGCCCTGCGCCACCACCAGCACGTTGCGCTCCACCTCTTTGTCGACCACGTACCAGGCCTCTTCGGTGGCGTCTTTGCGCCCGCCGATGCCAAGCCCCTTGCGCTGGCCCAGGGTGTGATACATCAGCCCCTGATGCTCGCCGATCACCTTGCCGTCCACGGTTTCGATGGGGCCGGGCTGGGCGGGCAGGAACTTGGCCAGGAAGTCCTTGAATTTGCGCTCACCGATAAAGCAGATGCCGGTGGAGTCTTTCTTCTTGGCGGTGATGAGATCCAGCTGCTCGGCGATGCGGCGCACCTCCGGCTTCTCCAGATCCCCGACCGGGAACAGGCTCTGACCCACCTGAGCTTCGCTCAAGGTGTAGAGGAAGTAGCTCTGATCCTTGTTGGTATCCAGACCGCGCAGCAGGCGCGGGCGGCCTGTGCTGTCGTCACGGCGCACATAGTGGCCGGTGGCGATGTAGGTGGCCCCCAGCTCTTCGGCGGCAAACTCCAGGAACGCCTTGAACTTGATCTCCTTGTTGCACAGGATATCCGGGTTCGGCGTACGGCCGGCCTTGTACTCTTCGAGGAAGTGCTCGAACACGTTGTCCCAGTACTCGGCGGCGAAGTTGATGGTGTGGAGTTTCATCCCCAGCTTGTCGCAGACGGCCTTGGCATCAGCCAAATCCTGGGCGGCAGAGCAGTACTCGTCCGTGTCGTCTTCTTCCCAGTTCTTCATGAACAAGCCTTCGACCTGATAGCCCTGCTGCTGGAGCAGGTAGGCCGAGACGGAAGAATCCACGCCGCCGGACATGCCGACGATCACCTTGATTTGGCTGTTGTCTGTCATTAGTCGAAGTTACCAGTTCGTTTAAACGGGGCGTATTCTACCAGAATTTCGCGCCCCCGGTCACATATCCATGCCGCCGTTCCCATCAGGAACCCGGCAGCAGGAAATCGTTTTTCTATTTGTCGGCGCCATGATGAAAAAGTGGCGCCAAACGGTCCCGCATAGCCTGTTCACGATCTGTCACGAGAGGCCGTCAGCAAGGTAAAGAGCAGCGCAGGAACCGGAGCGTATAGATATACGTGAGGATTCCGAGCAGCACATGAGCCTTGATCACGGTCTCGCAGTAAGAGCGTGGGCAGGCTCTCAGATGAAGGCCTTGAGGGCCGACAGCGGCAAGCGGGTGCCGGCCAGGTAGTCCTGAATGCACTGCCACACCAGAGGGCTGCGCAGGGCTTGTTTGCACTCGGCGATCTCCGCCAGGGTGAGCCAGTGGCAGGCCAGCACGTCGCCGTCAGGATCCTCTGGATGGTGCTGACCCGGCGCCTTTTCAAGGTCGAAGATGACGGCGGTACGCACAAAGGTGGCCTCGCTGTCCGCCGGCTTGTAGAGATAGACTCCGAGCCAGCCGGTGGGGGCGGCGGTGAGCCCGGTCTCTTCCTTCAGCTCGCGGCAGGCCGCCTGGATGAGATCTTCCCCCGGCTCCACATGGCCGGCGGGCTGGTTGAAGCGGCGCTGGCCCTTGATCTCCTCTTCCACCAGCAGGAAGCGGCCCTGCCAGTGTACCAGGGCGGCCACGGTGAGGCGGGTGGGCAGCGGTGGGTGATCGCTCATAGGGACTCCTTGTCTGGTTGGCTGTGCCCCCGGTGGGGCGCTCGCTTCAAGTGTGCTGTTCAGGTGACGACACGCAGGCCAAATGGCTTACGCGTGTTATTCCGACGGCTTGCTACGGGCCGGGCGACGGGCGGTGGTGCGCCCGCCGCTGCGATGGCCGGGGCGCGGCTCGGCTTCGCGGTTGCCCCGCCCTTGGCCGGGTGCCTGCTCTTGGCCCTGATGCAGGGGGCGGCGAGCCGCTCGCGGTGCGTTGTGGCTGCCTGTCCCTTGCGGCCTGGCGGATGCCCGTGCTTTCCCTTGCGTGGTAGTTGGCCGAGGGGCCGGTGCCAGCTCGGGGGCGGGCAGGGCGCGGCTCTCCCCCGGTGCCAGCGCGTCGAGGGTCCAGTCGCCGATGGCGTAGCGGATAAGGCGCAAGGTGGGGTGGCCGATGTGGGCGGTCATCCGCCGCACCTGGCGGTTGCGCCCCTCCACTATCTTGATCTCCAGCCAGCAGGTGGGGATCTCCTTGCGCTCGCGAATGGGCGGGTTGCGTGGCCACACGGCAGGTTCCTCCATGATGCGCGCCCCGGCGGGCAGGGTCATGCCGTCGTTGAGTTCCACTCCGGCGCGCAGGGCAGCCAGTTTCTCCTCGCTTGGCACTCCTTCCACCTGCACCCAGTAAGTCTTGGGGGTCTTCTCTCCCGGCTGGGTGAGGCGCGCCTGCAGCTTGCCGTCGTTGGTGAGCAGCAACAGCCCCTCGCTGTCCCGGTCGAGCCGGCCCGCGGCATAGATACCGGGCTCGGTGATGTAATCCTTGAGGGTCTCGCGGCCCGCCTCGTCGGTGAACTGACAGAGCACCATGTAGGGCTTGTTCAACAGCAGCAGCTTGCGATCGGCCGGGGCGGGGGCCGGTTTGCGCTCGCCCTCCTTGTCTCTCATGGCGTGCTGCGCCTCCCGGCGTTGGGATGGGCGCGTCATGGCGGGCCCTTTGGCCTTGTGCTCGGTGTCAGGGCGGGGGGAGAGGGAGAGACGGGGGCGGGTTGATTTCATCGCATGCATACCAAAAACAGGGGAAGGGCGAGTGTACCACAGGGGGCTGTCGCGGGCATGAACGACGGGGACGGGAGGCCAGCTGCTCAGCCGAGCAGGCCGTCGATGACGATGGCCTGACGGGCGGGGGCGGAGCCGGCGTGCAGCAATGCGGTGCCCACCTGCTCGTCCATCAGTGCGCGGGCCAGCCGGGTGAGGGGGCGCAACTGCTCGGGAGCCAGACCGGTGGGCACTGCCAGCAAAATCAGGGTCTGCACCGGCCCGAGTGCGGAGCCCCACTCGATGGGCTCGCTGCTGCTGAGCAGCGAGAGCGCGGGTCGACGGATGGCGGGGCAGATGACGTGGGGCATGGCGAGCCCGGGCCGGATGATGGTGGCGGCCAGTTGCTCGCGCGCGGCGATGGCCTGCTCCAGCGCTGGCCTGTCGCTTATCAGCGCGGCGGGCAGCAGATCCACCAGCACCGCCAATGCCTGGCCCTTGTCGAGGGGCGCCGTGGCATGGCCAAGTTGAGCCAGGGTGAAGCAATAGTCGGGCAGCGCCTGGCCCAGGCGCTGCTCGGCCAGGGTGGCACTGCCGGGGCGCCCCAGCGGCTGGCCTAGCTCCACGCACCAGCAGGTGAAGGCCATGTGGGCCAGCTCGGCATCTAGCCCCTCGATCAGCAGCAGACAGAGATCGCCGGGCTGGGTGGCCAGGGTGAGCAGGGAGAGCTGGTTGGTCGCCTCTACCGCCTGATGGCGGGTGACGTTGATGAACTGGATATGGGACTTGAACAGCCCGGCCAGCCGGCTCAACTGCTTGGCCTGGGTGATGGTGAGCCCCAGCCGGCAGTGAAAGGAGATCTCGCGGATCAGCATTCAGACGCCGGGGGCGGCGGCCTTGAGCACGGCCACCGCATCGAGCAGCACCGCCTCCAGCGCGACCTGGTGGATGGGACAGCCGAGGAAGCGATCTTTTTGCTCAATCTCGATATCGGAGGCGATCAGCACCAGATCGGCGCCTGCGATGTCGCGGGCGGTGAGGATGTTCTCCAGCCCCATGGCCCCCTGGGTTTCGACCTTGATCTTGAGCCCCAGCTTGTCGGCGGCTTTTTGCAGCGCCTCGGCGGCCATGTAGGTGTGGGCGATGCCGGTGGGGCAGGCGGTGACGGCGAGGATCTTCATGGGCTCTCACGGCAAGTTTGGGTGGGGCAACAAGATAGCGCCAAGGGGCGGCCTTGCCAAAGGGGCGGAGGCAAAAATGGGATCCCGACTGCGCTCTGTTGAAGGGATGGGCAAGGGGTGAGCGCTTTTGTGGCCCCAAAAGGGACAAGTGGGGAAAAGAGAGGATAAAAAACGGCCCGCCAGAGGGCGGGCCGAATGCTCACTACGGAGTGAAACCGTGCTGCCGGGCAGTGACTGCCCGGTCTGCTTGGGCGGATGCCGGGGCTCAGACGGACTGGGTGGCCAGGGTGGCAGCTTTGAGCTCGCGCTGGTTCAGACGGACTGGGTGGCCAAGGTAGCTGCTTTCAGTTCACGCTTGATGCGGCGGATCTTGCGCTCTTCGGCGACCGCGACGCAGGCCATCAGCACCAGACAGGCGGCGGCGGCCATGTCCAGCGCGGCGAAGGTGCCGGTCCAGCCGGTCAGGCCGAAGATAGGGGTGCCGTCGGCAATCATGCCCAGACCCAGCTTGGCGAAGCTGTCACCGATGAGGTAGGCGAAGGTGCCCTTGACGCCATCGGCCACGCTGATGCCCTGCTTGGGTACGAAGCCCACGGCGGCCACGCCGATCAGCAGTTGCGGACCGAACACCAGGAAGCCAAGCAGGAACAGGGATCCCAGGAACATGAACTGGGTGGTGGCGTGCTGGTAGAGCCCCAAGGTGGCGATGATCAGCGCCAGCGCGATACAGGCCACCAGACCACGGCGACCGTTGGCCAGATCCGAGAGGTAACCCCACATCAGGGTACCGACCAGAGCGCCCACTTCGAAGAAGGTAAAGCCCTGGATGGCTACTTCCTTGGAGAAACCGAGCTCCTGGTGGGCATAGACGGTGGACCACTGGTCGATACCGATGCGCACCACGTAGAGGAAGATGTTGGCAAAGCAGAGCAGCCAGATCACCTTGTTCATCAGCACGTACTTGACGAAGATCTGCCACTTGGTCAGCTGCTGCTCTTCGGTGGCGATATCTTCTTCGCTGGCCACTTCGTCAAACAGCTCTTCCACCTTGCCCAGACCATAGGCTTCCGGCGAATCGCTACCAAAGCGCAGGCCGATGAAGCCGACGATCAGCGCGATGATGGAGGGGAAGATGAACATGCCGAGCACGTTGCCATCGAACAGGTAGTTGGCACCGAACAGCGCCACCCCGGCCGCACCGGCCCCGCCCACGTTGTGGGAGAGGTTCCACATGCCGAGGTAGGTGCCGCGCTTGTTGCGGGGCGTCCACTTGGTGATGGTGGAGTAGCTGCAGGAGCCGCCACAGCTCTGGAAGAAACCGCTGGCCGCGTAGAAGAAGATCATCAGGTAGAGGCTGAAACCCGTGCCGCCCATGCTGGCACTGAAGCCCAGCATGCAGAGGGAGGAGAGGATCAGCATCAGCGGCAGGAACTGCTTGGTGTTCTTGCCATCGGCATAGTAGGAGACGATGGTCTTGCCCACCCCGTAGGTGATGGAGAAGCCAAGGCCGATCATGCCGAGCTCGGTCATGGAGAGACCGTACTCCTGGATCATGTCGTTCTGCGCAATGTTGAAGTTCTTGCGGATCAGATACATGGTCAGGTAACCGATGAACACAACCAGATAGGATTGCATAAACGGTTTGAACCAGAGCTTGCGCCGGGCTTCGACCGGCAGGTTCAGGGTGGGGACCCGGACCTGTTCGAGCAGTTTAAACATCTTCGTTCATCCTCTGCGAGATAGACGCTGTTTCCGCCGCGTTCCTCCCTTTTTGATTGGAGTTGGAGGTCACGCCACGGAAAGAACAACAGGAAGCGGGCGCGGTGCGCGGCGAGCCCCTGTCGATTGAACCCATGCCCGTCCCTTGCGCCGTGGCGCGGGTCGGGTAACGACATCAGGTAGCGTGACTTTAATGAGGCGCGCTGCAAATGGCGTGAGAGCCATCCCTAGGGGGGGTAGGAAAATTTCCTAGTTTGGCGGGATCCGGCCGCGAAGCGTGAAGAGGATCACAAGCCGGCGTCGTACAGCAGAGGTGGACGGGCTCTCTCGAACCCGACAAAAGAGGAGGCCACCCGCAGGTGGCCTCGTCCGGTTTGGTCGCTCCCAGCAGGGAGGCTTGGTTGGACGGGGATCAGGCGGCCTTGGCCAGGGTCACCTCGTCACTCTTCTTGACCCGCAGTTTTTTCAGGGCAACCGCGACCACGCCGGTGACGATGGCGCCGCAGATCATGCAGAGCAGGGCCAGCAGCGGCTTGTTGACGGCGCCGAGCAGGGCCACGATGGGACCACCGTGGGCGACGCTGTTGGTGATGCCGAACAGGAAGGCCATCACGGCAGCGGTCATGCTGCCCAGCACGTTGGCCGGGATGACGGCGAGCGGATCACGGGCGGCGAATGGAATCGCACCTTCGGAGATCCCCACCAGGCCCATGGCACCGGCAGCCTTGCCCGCTTCAATCTCGGTGGCGTCGAAGATGCCGAGCTTGCGACCCAGTACGGTGGCCAGCGACATGCCAAGGGGCGCGGCCGGGATGGCGCAGGCCATGGCACCCATGAACTGGGTCTGGCCGGAGGCGATCATGCCCACCGAGAACAGGAAGGCCACCTTGTTGACCGGGCCACCCATGTCAAAGCCGGCCATGCCGCCCAGCACGATCCCCAGCAGCACCAGACTGCCACCGCTCATGGAGAGCAGCATGGCGTTCAGACCCGTCATCATGTCGGCAATGGGGGCGCCGATGATGAAGATGAATACCGCTGCGATAAAGAGGGAACCGACGATGGGGGCGATCAGGATCGGCACCAGCGGCTGCACCATCTTGTGGTAGTGGCGGGTGGCAATCCAGCGCACCAGATAACCGACCAACAGGCCCGCGATGATGGCACCGATAAAGCCGGTACCGGCGTCGGCGCCGTAGAAGCTGCCGTTGTTGGCGATCCAGCCGCCGATAAAGCCTGGTGCCAGTGCCGGACGATCACCGATGGCGTAGGCGATGTAGCCCGCCAGAATGGGGATCATCAGGGTGAAGGCGGCGACCCCCACGTTGAGGATCTGGTTCCACATGCTCCCTGCCGGGATCTGCATGCCGCTCGGGGTCGGATCGCCGCCGATGGCCAGTGCCAGGGCGATCAGCAGACCCCCCGTCACCACAAACGGGATCATGTGGGAGACGCCGTTCATCAGATAACGGTAGAGATCCGAGCTGCCGCCTGAGCTCTTCTCCTCGCTCTTGCGCTCATCCTTGTCCGCCACATAGGCGGGGGCCTTCAGCGCCTGCTCAATCAGCCCCTTGCCATCCTTGATGGGGGCCTTCACGCCTGTCTTGATGAGCGGCTTGCCGTTGAAGCGGGCCATGTCCACCTGCTTGTCGCAGGCCACCACGATGGCGCTGGCGCGGGCGATCTCGGCTGCAGTCGGGCTGTTCTTGACGCCGATGGAGCCGTTGGTCTCTACCTTCACCTCAAAGCCCAGCTCCTTGGCGGCGCGCTCCAGGGATTCCGCCGCCAGATAGGTGTGGGCGATGCCGGCCGGGCAGCCGGTGACGCCGATGATCAGCCCCTTGTCGGCGGCCGGGGTGGCCACTTGCGGCTCTTTCTTCTCGAGCAGCAGCGCCAGCGCATCGGTAGGCGTCTTGGCTGCCAGCAGGGCATCGATAAAGCCCTCTTCAATCAGCTTGGCGGAGAGCTCGGCCAGCACCTCGATATGGTGGTTGGCGCCGCCAGCCGGAGAGGCAATCATGAAAAACAGCCGGGAGGGCTTGCCATCCTCGGCGCCGTACTCGATACCGGCGCGGCTGATGCCGATGGCCACCGCCGGGGTGCTCACTGCCGCACTCTTGGCGTGGGGCAGGGCGACGCCCTCTTCAAAGCCGGTGTTGTCCAGCTCTTCCCGGGCCCACAGGTCCTTGATGAACTGTTGCTCGTCGCTGACCTTGCCTTGCGCCGCGAGCAGGCGGGTCATCTCGGTGAAGACCTCCTCCTTGCGCGTGGCCTTTAAATCGAGCGCGATCAGCTGCTCGTTGATAAGGGTGGTGATCATGGCGTTCTCCCTGCTCCTGGCCGGAGCCTGTTGGCATCTTTTCCTGGGCTATCGCCCAGGAGATGCAGACAAAAGTGACCCCACTATTATCCCGCCCGCTGAGCTGCGCACCTATCGGACAAAACTGCGAAATACTGGATTTTTGTGCGCTATCGCCTCGAGTGTGACCCCGATCGCACAGCAGACCAGCTGATAAAATGGGTCTGGATTGAATCGATAAGTTATTTTTTATTTTTTAAAATCAGCGCCTTGGTGCTGATTCTTTCAACATGTTTTTATGATGGAGAGTGATGTTATCCGGCCTAGAATCAGTGAGGAGCTGTAAATTTGTGAGGTGAAAAGAGCGGGCGGGGTGTGAGCTGGTGCACATAAATGGCGGTGACGGGGCGCTTGGTAAGGGGAGACAGGCGAGGGGAAAGGTGGAGAAATGGGTTGAGCCATTGGTGCCAGACAGCCCACCACAACGCGCGAGTGAAAGCACAGGCATTGGCCCCGTAGGGTGCAATGAACGAAGTGAATTGCACCGCTTGTTTGGGCAGGGAGGGGAGGCAAGAGAGGGGATGGCCGAAAAGAGAGAGGTGATAACGCGAACGTCCGAATACGCTCCGCTATTCGAACCTACGGGCTACCCCGTTAGCTATGAGTGGTCAGTTGAGTGAGATTGCTATTTACCTCTGCCCGAGTCGTGAAACGGTGCTTGGCGTTTGGGAATCGATCAAACAGCTCGCGATGGGATTGGCAGGAGCTTTTGCTGGCTCGCTGCCCATATTCCGATGCCCATACCAGCAGTTGTTGAAAGCTCTCTTCGGCTGCCACTGCATCCCGTTGCCTGGCACTTTGTGATCCGCGTGATAGTAGTGAATCACGGCATACAGACCAGTCGAGATCCAGAAATAGCAGGGTATCGGCGGCATCAAGCAGTTGCTCGGCCAGGGCGCCAAATACCCCTTCGACCACCCATGAGGGCTCTTGAGCAAGTGTCTGAATGGCATGGTCAATCTTATGCTGGGGCCGTTTTTGGTTAAAGCCGCCCGGCTGCCAGACAATGGTGTCGAGATTGACCTCCCGGATAGTCAATCCCTCAGCCAATCGAGCCGCCAACCAGCTCTTGCCCGATCCCGAGTTGCCAATAATCAGAATTCGTTGCATCTATGAGCGCTCTTTATATGCCTAATTGGCTGGTGACGAACTTTGTTGCCACTCGCGCTGGAGGATGGCCAACACCACGGTATCCCACCACTGATCTTTGAAGAAACGGTGTTCGCGAAAATATCCCTCTTGCCTCATGCCCAACGTTTTGCATAACCGTATCGCAGCGCGATTCCGGCTGATGGTTTCTGCATAGACCCGGTGTACCGCCAAGGTCCGGAAACCAAAATCCAGCAAGGCATGCGCTGCTTCATTGATTAAGCCATGACCCTGATACTCCCGGGACATGCCGCAGCCCATTGATGCCTGATTATTTGCTTCAAGACGCAGGCAGACCGTGCCAATAAATTTCCCGGTTGCCTTGTACTCGATGGCCAATTGATAGGCGGTGCGAGGGTGTTCATTTGCCTGCTCGATAAACAGCTTGGTGAGCTGCCGATATTTATCCGGGTCGCAATCTGATTCGCTGTAAAACCGCTGATACTTGCTCTCTTGCGAGATAGCGACAAATGCCGCCTCATCAGTTGGCTGCATATCGCGCAGTATAAGATGTGTTGTTTCAAGCTTGAACATAACGTCCTTGTTAATCGCAGAGGTGCGTATCAAGTACCGTATGGTGCAATGAACGAAGTGAATTGCACCGCTTGTTTGGTCACAGAATGTGTGGAGGCTGGAAGGTAGAGGTGATGACGCTGGGAGCGGATTAAAAGTAGGTTGGCGGTTCGTCGACATAGCGTGGCCGCCTATGAGAGAAATACATGCAATCACCCCCCGGAATGCGCCTATACCCCAGCCTCTCGTAGAAGTGATGGTCGATATCTGCATGGAGGAAGGTGGCGACGGCATCGGGACTATCCAGCAGCATGCCTGTCACACCACGCAGCAGATGGGCACCAAATCCTTGCCCCCTCATCGCAGGTGTCGTTGCCAGTGAACCTATGCCAAAACAGCCCTGGCCAAGGCCAAACCGGTCCCGATAGACGATAAGGGAAGAGACAGGCTGATTGTCCACAATCAGGACATACCACACACCGGAGCGGTATTTTTGACTGGCGTGGCAGTTCGCCAGATATTCAGTCGGTGACAGTCCTTCGCCCCAAGCATCAAAGCCCATCCAGAAGATGGCATTCAGTTCATCTGGGCTGGCTTTTCTTGTCTGCATCCTGCATTCATCCCTTTACCAGTGTCATGGCGATCGATATGGCTCTCGTTGCTTTCGATGAGATGTGGCGACGCTAAATTGATCCCCCCACCATTTATCCCCAGGGCGCTACAGGCTGCTGAGGGTAGGGATAGCCTAGCCCAGTTCAAGGTAGAGCCGCAGCATGTCCTTGTGCTGGATGCCGTGTTCCATCAGGGGCTCCGGATAGTGGATAAGGAAGTGATCCTTAATGACGGCATCGACGCGAAAGCCGTGGCGCTGGTAATAGGTGAGCTGGTGGCCGAAGCTGCCGGTACCGAGCTCGACGCGGTGTACCCCTTTCCCGGCCAGGCTGGTCAACACGAAGCGCAGCAGGCGGGATCCGATGCCTTGCTGCTGGTGGTTGGGGGCAACGACGATATTGAAGAGCTCGGCCGTTTGCTCCCCCACCAGACCCGCCACGCAGGCGCCCACTACCTCGTTGCCCGCCAGGGCGGCAAAGCCCCAGGCGCCGGGCAGATAGGCGGCAATGCGCTGCTCTGCGGGATCGGCCTCCAGCAGCAGCGCCAGCGGCAGTTGACCGGGGGCCATCTCGACAAACTTCATCTTTATTTCTCTTTTATCCCGCTCTGACGGTCCGTAGTGCACCGTCCTCTGGGCCTCAATACTCCAGAAACTTCTCGCCGCAGCGCTCGCAGATCAGGTGCTTTACATGGGTAGCCTGATAGGCGAGGGTCTGGCCGAATACCGCGTTGGTCAGGCTGCTGGAGCGAAAGGCTTGCCAGAAGGCTTTGCGCGGATCCTTGGGCATGATGTCCTGAGTGTGATCGCGGGCGACCAGCACCACGATATGGCGGGTGCGCTCCCGGCATTTGTCACAGCGATGGATTTCACTCGGTGGATTCTGGTCGTGCGGGTTGCTCATAAAGGGGCTCGTGAAGAGAGTGGGTGCCCATCATATTCCTCTCCACTTGGCTCTCAATCTCTCCTTGCCAACGCAGTGAGCAGGCTCACGTTTTGGCATGCTGTGGGCTAGCAGAAGGAATGAATTATCAAGGCGCGGGCGTGAGCCCTCGCCGTGATGTAAGGTTCAAGTCGACTCGTGCAGAGTGTTGGCATGGGCAAGCCAAGCCTCCTCGGTGACAATCTGCAGCGCATGTCCCTTCTCCTGCAGCAGCATGGCCTTTTCGATTTTTCTGCCATATGAGGAGAAACGCCAATCCCGTGAACTGAGCTCACCGATGATGAGGTAATCAAGTTTTTGTGTGACAGCGTCTTGGGGAGTTGCACCCAATAGCAGGGCTGTTTCCTCGCACTGCCGGCGTGTACCGGAAAGAAACATACCGGTAAAACAGACACTGCAACCATGCAAGGTATCGATCTCGGTATCGCTGATGGCCAGCTTGGTCGCCATACCCGTGACAACCCCTTGCTAGAAAGGATTGCCGACAAACAGCAGCAATTGTTGCTGCAACTCTTCCCTCTCTTCTTCAGTGATAACGCCATCCTGAAGGATCCGCTCCACGGTCTGATAAAGCTGCTTACCGGGATAGTGGGCTCGTAGCATGCTGTTTTGTTTCATCCACCAGTTCAGGTAGTGGATCTCATCATCAGAAAGCGTTTGGTCTCCCATCAAGCCCTGGCAGAGTCCCTCGAGTAACAACTTGTCTGACTCTTCTGAATAGAAGTCGACTCCGGGTAGATGGCGATAGGTTTCCATCAGGCGGGGAAGGGCGCTCATCAAGTGCAGCTTCTCTGCTTCACACAATTGCCCGTCTTGCAGGACGTCGGCCACCATCTCCCGCAGTTCACAAAAGATCCAGCCGTTGAGGCTGGCGCTCTCTTTGAGCCAGATGTCCAGATAGAGCATCTCCTGCTCATCGATGGCGCTGTCGGCCACGATACCATCCAAAATACCCATCAGATTGTTTAGCTGCTTGTCGCGGTTACGTGCCGCGTTGTAATTGGCCAATGGCTGGCCGTGACGATCCAATCCACTCATTGCATGATCCCTGGCTGGTTACGAAGAGAGGGGCATATGTTTTTGCCTGCGGTGACCCTGTGGCCACCTGCATTCCTCATGGCGCCATCATAGCTACGCGGGCTTCAATCAGACCAGAAGACTTATCTGCCATTAGTCACGCATGTGAGCTTTGTCGAGAATGCGGGGAGCTTGTCCCCGCATATGGTGAAGGCCGGCCCCTAGAAAATAATCCCGATCACCCGATCCAGCATCACCTCGAACGGGAACAGGGTGAACAGCAGCGGCACGAAGGGTATCAGGGTGGCCAGGATGAGCTGCATAAAAGTGTCCCGGCTAAAGGGCAGGGGGCGGATCTCCTTGACCACAGCGTAGGCATTGCCGAGATCGGCGAGGGACTGGATGTCGGCGGCTCCCAGCAGGGCTTCGCCATCCCGGTCTTGGCTGCGCAGCCAGCGACGCTCGAAATCGCGGGTGTATTCGGCCGCCAGGGCGCCGTATTCACGCATCCCCTGGCGTTTGGTGCGCATGATCTGACCTGCGAAAACGGTGAGCGGGGCGAGTACCAGCAACAGCCCCACGACCACCAGCAGGGCAATTTCCGGCTTGTAGGCGGTGAGCACGGCGCCATCGTGCAGGATGCGGTTGGCCACATAACCGGCCAGCTGGGCTCCGAAGGCGGTCAACAGTGGCGAGTAGGCATAGGCCGAGGCCCCGAGAAAGCCGAGGCCGGCATTGCGATCGGGATGGGTCGGGATCAGCGCGAGGGGCAGGCAGGAGAGCTGCCACAACAGCCGGCTCCAGATCAGGATGCGGTAGAGCCAGCGCAGCACCAGAAACTGGGTGATGGGGATGCTGATCCAGAAAAACCAGATGCCGGCGAAGGAGAGATGATCCTGACCGTCACTCTGGGTGACGTACCAGGTGGATGCATCGAGCACGAAGGTGTTGGTGCGGATGAAGTAGCCGCTGGAGAAGACAAACAGCAGCAGGGCGAGCTCGACGGCCACCGAGTTGCGCCATGCCATGGCGCTGCCTATGGCCTGATTAAAGCGTGGCAGCGAGGCGTCTGGCACCAGTTGGCGTTCAAGAAACTGGGCGATGATGCCCCGGATCCGCTGATGGACGATCAGCTCGGCAAAGACCAGCAGGGGCACGCAGATCAGAAAGCGGGCCTGGGACTCGATGTCCAGCAGGAATGGGACGGTGACCCCTTCAAGCAGGGTGCCTTCCCAGGCGCTGAGCAGCAGCAAGGGCAGCCAGCACAAGGCGCTCAGGGTGACGATGCGCAGCCTCAGGTGGGATGACACATTGCCGAGATGGGCGCGGCTCCACAGCTGATAGAGTGGGCCGCCCAGCACCAGAGAAAAGTTCTCCAGCGGCAGCGGGGAGGTGCTTTTGCCCCCGGTGGGTTGGTGTGATGACATGATGGCTCACCTTGCAGCAGAGACGGCGGGCGGGGCCGTGATCCTCCCTGCGCGGACGGCAAGCCGGGGCAGAGATGCCTGTGCGGGGTCTCGCCGGCCTCGCACTGTTAGGTATAGTGCCGGCGCCGCTGAAGGGGCAATGTGCCTTAAGCAAGGGGCTGCGCGAGAGGGGGCGGTTTGGCTCAGGATTGCTGCGGGGGCGTGATACCCATGCTGGCCAATACCCGGGCGGCGTTCTCCTCACATGGCATCTCGTCGGGTTTGGATTCCACCAGCCCGATCAGGGCCTGCAACTGCTGCTTGCTGTGGGCAAGTCTTGCCTCCAGCGCCTCGATGTCGCTCACCTTGGCCTTGAGCGCCGCCAGCAGCGGGGCATGTTGCCAGGTGCTGATATCCGCCGGCACCAGCTGCTTGATCTCGTCGAGGGAGAAGCCCGCCTGCTGCGCCAGGGCGATGATGGTCAGCAACTGCGCCGTCTCGGGCGGGTAGTCGCGATAGCCGTTGGCACCCCGCCGCACCTTGCTGAGCAGGCCTCTGGCTTCGTAGAAGCGGATGGCCGAGGCCGCCATGCCGGTCTGTCTGGCCAGTTCACCGATCTTCATCTTGTCTCCTGGGCTACGGGTTGGCGGCTCCGCCCACTGTCATGGACGAAGGGCGGGATCAAGGGGGATTCTAAGATTAAAGCCGACTTGAATGTCAACGGCCCTGAGCAAGGGGGGTCGGGTGGATAGCATTTCCCCTATCGCAACGGCATCCCGACAAAGGGGCTTGACCTTCAAGTCAGCTTCAAACTTATGGTGGGGCCCTCACTATGAGGAGATCGCCATGAACCCATTTACTCCCCTGACCCTGCCCAATGGCAGCCAGCTTATCAACCGTCTCGCCAAGGCAGCCATGGAAGAGAACATGGCCGACCGTGACCATGCCCCCTCAGAGGCGCTAATCCGCCTCTATCGTACCTGGGCAGAGGGTGGCGCCGGCCTCGTCATCACCGGCAATGTGATGGTGGACGGCCACGCCATGACGGGGCCGGGGGGCGTGGTACTCGACTCCGACGATCTCTCCCCGGCGCTGGCCGGGCGTTTCAGTGCCTGGGCCGAGGCGGCCAAGAGCGGGGGCGCCCAGATCTGGATGCAGATCAACCACCCCGGTCGCCAGATGCCCGCGGCGCTGGGGCAGCCCACCCTGGCCCCTTCCGCCGTACCCATGGCGCTCGGCCGTTTCTCGAGGCAGTTCTCTCCGCCCAGAGCCATGAGCGAGGCCGACATTGCCGAGGTGAAGGCGCGCTTCATCAACACGGCGCTGCTGGCACAGCGTGTCGGTTTTGACGGGGTGCAGATCCATGCCGCGCACGGCTATCTGCTGAGCCAGTTCCTCTCGCCACTCACCAACCAGCGCCGCGATCGTTGGGGCGGCAGCCTTGAGAATCGCGCGCTTGCTGCTGGAGATAGTTGAAGGGATCCGCCAGCAGGCGGGCAGCGGCTTCGCACTGTCGGTCAAGCTCAACTCCGCCGACTTTCAGCGTGGCGGCTTCAGCACCGAGGATGCAAAGGCGGTGGTGGAGATGCTCAACCCGCTCGAGGTGGATCTGGTGGAGCTCTCCGGCGGCAGTTACGAGGCGCCCGCCATGCACGGCCAGGCCCGCGATGGTCGGACTCTGGCGCGGGAGGCCTATTTTCTGGAGTTCGCTCGGGAGATCGTCTCTGTTGCCCATATGCCCGTGATGGTGACCGGGGGAATTCGCCGCTACCCGGTGGTGGAGCAGGTGCTTGGCAGCGGGGTGGCGGTCGCCGGCATGGCCACTGCGCTGGCAATCGCCCCGGATCTGCCCGCCAGATGGCACCGTGAGCAGGCGGCAAGTGCCGAGCTCCGGCCCATCCCCTGGCGCAACAAGGTGCTGGCCTCGGTAGGTTATATGGCGATGGTGAAATACCAGCTGCGGCGGCTGGGGCGCGGCCAGCCGAGCCGCCCCAAGATCGCACCCGCCTTGGCGCTGGCCTGCCAGCAGTGGCAGACCCTGCTTGGCAACGCCCGCTATCGACGCTGGATCAAGGCGCAGGAAAAGTGAAGAGGGGGCTTGCCACCCAGCGAACTCAGGCCGATGCCCGCTTTTGCAGGCTGGGGATGATGAGATGGCGGGTGGGGGCGAGCTCGGGTTGCTGCAATCGGTTCAGCAGGCGCAGGGCGGCCTGGCGGCCGATGTCGCGGGCCGGTGAGCTGAGGAAGGTGAGGGCGGGGAAGGTGAGTTCGGCCTCCGCCACGTCATCAAAACCGAGCAGGGCCACCTGCTGGCCGACGTAGTTGTCCTTCCCTACGCTGCGCCCGCTCGCCTCGACGCCGTAGATGGCGCCGAGGGCTACCTCCGGGTAGTGGCAGAGCACGGCGGTCACCTTGGGGTGCCGGTGCAACAGCTGGGCGATGGTGTCGGCGGCGCTGCGCTGGGTGCGCTCGCACTCCAGTACCCACTCAGGTTTGAAGGGCAGGCCGTATTGCAGCAGGCTGGCACAGTAGCCGCCAATGCGCTCGGCGCGGGTGAGGGAGTCGGCCCGCCCGCCGACGTAGGCGATATGGCGGTGGCCCTGCTCGATGAGATAGGTGGTGGCCTGCTGGGCGGCGTGGGTGTTGTCCGGGCCGATAAAGTCCACGTCGTCCCGATAGTAGGAACGGGCGGCGCACACCAGCGGCAGCGCCGAGCCGAGCAGGTTCTCCAGCGGCTTGGCGGCGGCGCCGCGCACCGGGTTGAAGATGATGCCCGCCACCCCCTGGCGCGACAGGGACTGGATGCTCTGCTGCAACCGCTCTGGGCTGTGGCCGCACTGGGTCAGGAACAACAGATAGCCCTGTTGCTCCAGCACCTCGCTCACCCCGGCGGTCACCTCGGTGTAGAAGGGGTCGGTGATGTCGCGCAGGATCAGCCCCACCAGGTTGGATTGCTGGCTGCGCAGGTTGGCGGCTGCGCTGTTGGGCACGTAGTCGAGCTCCCTGATCGCCTGCTGCACCCGCTCGGCGGTGGCCGGCGAGATGCGCCCCTTGCCGCGCAGCACCATGGAGACGGTGGTGACCGAGACCCCGGCCAGCCGGGCCACGTCGGTGATCTTGGGGTTGTTGGCGAGCAGCGGTTTGGGCGACATAGGCAGGCGGTAGCGATCAAGGCGAAGAGAGGAGGTGCACAGCATACCCGCTTGGGTTGCCGAGTGAAACGTTACATCCCGCGCCCATGGATCTGCCTCACAAATTTGAGGAACAGCGTCCAGCAGGGCGGTTGAACTGTGATCCTGTCGGCACTTGTGAGTTGATAAAACGTTTTATCATCCAGCAAAACCAGATACGGCTCGCCGTCGCCATCCGTCAGGGAGGCTACCGGGCAGGAGTATCGAATGACCCTCACCTCACAAGGATCTGACACATGGCCAAGTCCCCCGCCAAATCCACCATCTGGGAGTTCCTGCAGAGCCTCGGCAAGACCTTTATGCTGCCGGTCGCCCTGCTGGCCTTCTCGGGCATTCTGCTCGGTGTCGGCAGCTCGCTTACCAGCGATGCGGTCAAGCAGAGCATGCCCTTCCTCGACAATACCGTGCTGCAACTGCTGTTCCTCTGGATGACCAAGGTCGGGCTGGTGGCCTTTATCTACCTGCCGGTGATGTTCGCGGTGGCCATTCCGCTTGGGCTGGCACGCGAAGAGAAGGGGGTGGCGGCCTTTGCCGGTTTCGTCGGCTATGCGGCGCTCAATCTCTCCATCAACTTCTACCTCACGGTGGCCAACGTCATCGGTGACGCGGCAGCGGAGAAGGCCTACGGGGTGAAATCCATCCTCGGCATCAGCTCCATCGACACCGGCATTCTGGGGGCCATCATCGTCGGGGTGATCGTCGCCAAGTTGCACGCCCGTTTTTATACCTACCAGATGCCCGATGCGCTCGCCTTCTTCGGCGGCGCCCGCTTCGTGCCCATCATCACCGCCATCGTGCTGGGGGTGGTCGGTCTGGTGGTGCCCCTGGTCTGGCCCTGGTTTGCCGCCGGCATCAACGGCATCGGGACGCTCATCTCCCACGCCGGCCCCTTCGGCCCCTTCCTGTTCGGTACTGGTGAGCGGCTGCTGCTGCCGCTCGGTCTGCACCACATTCTGGTGGCGCTCATCCGCTTTACCGAGGCGGGCGGCACGTCGCTGGTGTGCGGCAACGAGGTGAGTGGCGCGCTCAATATCTTCTACGCCGAGCTCTCCTGCGCCGATACCGCCCAGTTCTCGGTGTCGGCCACCTCCTTCCTCTCCCAAGGCAAGATGCCGGCCTTCCTCGGCGGCCTGCCGGGAGCGGCGCTCGCCATGTATCACTGCGCCCGCCCGGAAAATCGCGGCAAGATCAAGGCGCTGCTGGTCTCCGGTGTAGTGGCCTGCGTCATCGGTGGCATCACAGAACCGCTGGAGTTCCTGTTCCTGTTCGTGGCGCCGGTACTCTACGTCATTCACGCTATCCTGACCGGGCTCGGCTTTATGACCATGGGGCTGCTCGGCGTCACCATCGGCAACACCGACGGCAACCTCATCGATTTTCTGGTGTTCGGCGTGCTGCAGGGCACCGCCACCAAGTGGTATCTGGTACCGGTGGCAGCCGCCATCTGGTTTGCCATCTACTACGGGGTGTTTCGCTTCGCCATCGTGCGCTTCAACCTCAAAACCCCTGGCCGTGAAAAAGAGAGCCGCGAGATTGAAGCCAGCGAGGCTGCCCAGCCCGCAGGCAAGAAGGCTGGCAACAGCGGCTACAACGGCGAGGTGATCCTCAACGCCTTGGGCGGCGCCGATAACATCCTGGCGCTCGATAACTGCATCACCCGCCTGCGGATGTCGGTGCAGGACATGAGCCGGGTCGATGACAAGGTATTGAAGGCGAATGGCGCCATCGGGGTGATCAAGCTCGACGAGCACAACCTGCAGGTGGTGATCGGGCCCCAGGTCCATCTGGTGAAAAACCAGCTGCAGAGCCTGATGGGGGTCTGATCCGGCCCTCTGCTACCCTACCTCGGGGGGCGCCATGCCCCCTTGTTCATTGCTGTTTTACTGGTGAGAAAGAGATGGCCAATACCGACTCCTTTGATTTTGATCGCGTCGTCGATCGCCACGGCACCTACTGCACCCAGTGGGACTATGTGGCCGACCGCTTCGGCCACGCCGACCTGCTACCCTTTACCATCTCCGACATGGATTTCGAGACTGCCCCCTGCATTCGCGCGGCCCTGGCCAAGCGCCTTGAGCACGGGGTCTTTGGCTACAGCCGCTGGAATCACGACGACTTCAAGGGGGCGGTGAGCGACTGGTTCGCCAGCCGTTACGGGGCGCAGCTCGACCCTGACACCCTGGTCTACGGCCCTTCGGTCATCTACATCATCGTCCAGCTGGTGAGCCTCTGGTCTGCTCCCGGCGAAGGCGTGCTGGTACATACCCCCGCCTACGACGCCTTCGGCAATATGCTGGCCGCCAACGACAGGGTGCTGCTGCCTTGCCCGCTCAAAAAAACAGAGGGGAGTTACCAGATCGACTGGCAATGTTTCGAGCAGCAAGCGGCCCGCTCCGATTGCCGGATTTTGCTGCTCTGCAGCCCCCACAACCCCACCGGCCGGGTCTGGACGCGTGA
This sequence comes from Aeromonas sp. QDB39, assembly GCF_027707585.1. NCBI lineage: Bacteria > Pseudomonadati > Pseudomonadota > Gammaproteobacteria > Aeromonadales > Aeromonadaceae > Aeromonas > Aeromonas sp. QDB39. Next base: position 85,483 of record NZ_JAPCIV010000010.1, read on the forward strand.
TGAACTAGGTCGGATGGCCGACATTTGCCAGCGTCACGGGGTCAAGGTCATCTCGGACGACATCCATATGGATGTGAGCTTTGCCCGCTACCTGCCGTGGAGTGAGGTGGCGCTGGACGATCACTGGGCGCTGGTGAGCTCGGGCTCCAAATCCTTCAATATTCCGGCCCTTGGCGGTGCCTACGCCTTTATTGCCAACGCCGGGGCGCGGGCCGCCTATCTGCAGCGGCTCAAGGCGGCCCATGGCCTCTCATCGCCGCCCATTCTCGGGGTGCTGGCCCATATCAGCGCCTATCGGGATGGCGCTGTCTGGCTCGATGCCCTTAAACGCTATCTGCACGGCAACCTCACCCAGGTGGCGGCGCGGCTCAACGCTGCTTTTCCCGCCATCGACTATCGGGTGCCCGAGGGGACCTATCTCGCCTGGATTGATCTGCGCGGCCTTGGCATCGACTCCACCGAGCGGATGGATGCGCTGCAAACCTTGCTGGTGGAGAAATACCGAGTCGCCATCATGCGCGGCGACACCTATGGCCCTGAAGGTAAAGGCTATCTTCGCCTCAACGTCGGTTGCCCGCGATCGAAAGTAGATAAAGGCCTCGACGCCCTGATAAGCGGACTGCAAGAGCTGCTGGCCAGATAGAACGCCGCCTTCGGGCGGCGGTTGCTATGTCGAGGCGGCCTTGTCAGGCCGATAGCGGGTCTCTTCTATCTGATCGAAGCGCAGGATCAGGGTATCACCCCCCTTGAGGCGATAAGCGCAGTGGGAAGCGTTGCAGGCGATGCGAATATGGGGCTCATCCCCCAGCAGAGGAGACTGACTATGGGCCTCAGTCTGCGGCCATTTGTCTTGTTCTAACTGGTCTATCTGTTTTTGGGCAAGTTCTTCGCCCATGGGTTTGAGATGTTCAGAGGCAATGATGACCAGCAAGGGAGGGACGATGAAAATAGCGAGTTTGAAAATAGAACTCTGCAACCAGATCATGATGTTGAAGGTTAAGGGGGCCGGGTAGTTATTGGCGATTTTTCCTCCCTTTAGTACCAGAGGGGTTAGGACAAAGAAACGGATCACCCACCAAGAGAGAGTCAGACGCCACCTCATAGTAAACAACATGGCAAAGAGAGTAAGAAAAAGCGTTCCTAGCGCAGCGATTACTGGGACTACGTAGGGTAAAAGCAGCTGGATAAGCAGATAGAAACCGGTAAAAAGTGTGTTGTCGGCGGGTGGAGAAAACTCCGTTGAGTCCAGTCTGAATTGCCCCAGGTAACCTTGGTAATAGCGCATTCCCACAAAGTACACAGTCGCCGTCATTAAGGGGATCAGAGCGCATAGAATACCGACGAATCCCAGTATGCCTCCTTTCTCTTCTTCCTCATTTTTTGCTGCCCGCAGTTCTTGCAAATGTTTTTTAAGCCAACGTCTGCGCAGGGTGTTCAGATCCAGATCTGGTGTCATCAAATCCCTTCGTGCTGTTTGGGTCTGGTAGTGATGAAGGTTAAGCCGTCAAGGAGGAGGCGTACAGTAATGGCATGGCGGCGGCATTCTGTCAGAGAATGGCGCGGCTGCGAAACAGCACCTTGCCGCAGGCCAGGCAGGTGTGGCGCAAACGGTAATCGCCGGCGCCGGTCAGCGGGCTGAACAGCACCTTGTGCGAACCGCAGGCACAGCAACTGGCGTTTTCGCTATCGTCGGTGGCGCATTCGGGATGGCGGGCGAGGTACTCGGGCAGGGTGGGCAGTTTGTCCCAGTCGGGTTGGGTCACCGCGCGATTCTTGAGAATGATGCCGGCGGTCACCAGACCCGCCAGGGTGAGCAGTACGTCCGTCAATTCCATGTTTTGCAAGGCTCCGTCCAGGTGCGGTCGCCAAGCCGGCGAAGGCACAATATGACTCCTATCTTATCGATCCTGAGGGTGAAGTCGCTATCCCCGTTCGGGCGCCAGATGAAGAAGGACTGCTGTTATCTGATACCGGGATAAAAAGAAGGGGCCCTTGGCCCCTTCTGTCGTAGGTATTCTCAAGTGCCGTTGTCAGGCCACCTGGCGCCCCGGCTGGGTGCGGGCCAGCAGCCCTTCCGGGTTGTGGATGGCCTCCCGGGTCTTGACGTCGATGACCTCGATATGGGCGAAGCGCTCCTTGTTCTTTATGGCCACATCGTGGGCAAAGATCACGCAGCGGGCGTTGGCCACGTCCTTGGCGCTGATGCGATTGATGATGCCGTTGGCGCCCTGGGTTTCCACTTTCAGCTTGATGCCAGCCTTGGCGGCCGCTTTTTGCAGGCTCTTGGCGGCCAGGAAGGTGTGGGCCACGCCGGAGGGGCAGGCGGTGATGGCCAGCACCTCGGCTTCCCCTTCCGCCTCGATGATCTGGTATTCCTCCTGGCGCTCGTTGCTCTCTTCGGTGTCGCTGACCGGCTTTTTCAGCAGGTTGACGATAAGGGCCGTGGTCAGGGCGCCGAGCAGGGTGCCGAGGATATAGCCCATCTTGCCCTCCACCACCGGCAGCACGATCCAGCCGCCCCAGGGGGCGTGGTTGATGCTGTGCATCATGAAGCCGGTGATGTTGCCGACGATGCCGCCAGCGACGATGGCCGGGATGACCCGCACCGGGTCGGCGGCGGCAAACGGAATGGCCCCCTCGCTGATGCCGATCATGCCCATGATGGCGGCTGCCTTGCCCGCTTCACGCTCCTCTTTCTTGTAGCGACGCGGTGAGAGCAGGGTCGCCAGCGCCATGCCGAGCGGCGGCACGCAGATGGCGATGCCGACCCCGCCCATCAGCCAGGGTTGGGTGTTGACCTGGGTCTGGGCGAACAGGGTGGCCACCTTGTTGATGGGGCCGCCCATGTCAAAGGCGGTCATGCCACCGAGGATGGCCCCCAGCATCACCTTGCCCGAGCCCGCCATGCCGGAGAGCCAGTGGTTCATCCCTTCCATCATGGCGGCGATGGGGGCGCCGATCACCCACATCACGATGCCGCACACCAGGAAGGTGCCGATGAGCGGATAGATGAAGATGGAGCCGAGCGAACTCATGGAGTCCGGCAGCTTGATGCGTTTGAGCTGGTTGACGATGAGGCCGGCGATAAAGCCCACCAGGATGGCGCCGAGAAAACCGGTGTGAAACTGCTGCACTGCAATCCAGGAGCCGATCATGCCGGGGGCCAGGCCCGGTTTGTCTGCCATGGAGTAGGCGATGTAGCCGCCCAGCACGGCGGTAAACAGGGTGAGCCCGGCGATGCCCATGTCGGCCATGTCCTTGAGCACGCCCTCCTCGGGCACGGCGCCCTTGCCGCTGATCATCACCGACAGCGACAGCAAGACGCCCCCCGCGACGATGAAGGGGATCATGTGGGAGGTGCCAAACAGCAAGTGCTGTTTGAGGGTGTTGAGCTGGGCTTTGATGCCGCGCTCCTGCGGCTCCGCCGGCTGGGTGGGTTGCGGCTGAGGGGCGGCAGGGGCTGCGGACGGCCCTGCTGCGGCCAGCAAGGCGAGTACCTCGGCGCGGCTGGTGGCTGCCTGCATGCTGGCGATGAAACCGGGTTCCAGCAGTTTGGTGGATAGCTCGGCCAGCACCTCGATATGGTGGTTGGCGCCGCCCGCCGGGGAGGCAATCATGAAGAACAGCTTGGAGGGCTCGCCATCCTCTGCGCCGTAGTCGATGCCCTGGCGGCTGATGCCGACCACGATGGCGGGTTCTCGCACCGCCTCGCTCTTGGCGTGGGGCAGGGCGACCCCCTGCTCGAAACCGGTGTTGTCCAGCTCCTCCCGCGCCCAGAGGTCGCGGACAAACTGATCCTGACTGGCTATCTTGCCGCTGGCCTTGAGCCTGGCGGCCAGTTCGACAAACAGCGCCTGCTTGTCGCGGGCCGCAAGATCGAGGCAGATCAATCCTTCATCTATCAGGGTGGTGAGCATGGTTCTCTCCTGGCTGGTGCCGTCCGAATGGAAGTGGTCCTGTTGAAACTGTGGTGCAACGGGTTGACCTGCCTATTGTTTCTCCCAAGTGCCTCGGCCGAAATCGGACATATGTGCCCTTTACTGGATTTTTGTGCCGACGGTGCCTGCCTGTGACCCTGCTCGCATTTTGTCCTGCCTGAATGAACGATCTCATTTTTATAGAAATACATTTTAAAACAGAAGGTTATTTTTAATCCGAGTACGACTGATGACCAATAAGTGGTGAGCCTGAATGCTGTCGGCAGACGACGGGATGGAGATTTGTGCGCTCGAGCAGGCGAGAAAATTGTGAGCCGGTCGGCAAAAGTGGTGGCCTGGCTTTGGGGGATGCTCATGGTGGCGGGGTGGCAGGAAACGCAAGAATGAGGGGATGAAAAATCAGTGCATAATCGGCCGATTGAAAAGGGTGTGCAGATTTGTAGTGATGTGCATTTAACTATTTGATAATTAATGTTTTGTATTTTATTGGTCAGAGCGGAAAGAGGCGGTTTTGACCTCCTTTTGATGGCCTTCCGGGAGACGTTTAATCATTTTTTAGATTGCTTTTTGCATATCCAATCGTTTATTTAGTTGGACAGTTTTGGCAAACCGGAAGTCAAACCTGATGAACCGACAGGCCAACGCCCTTGATGCGGAGTGTGCCGTCAACCCGTTTTACTTGTCATGTTCACCCAGATGTAAGGAGACATCCCGATGGAAAAACTGGTCCAAGAGATCGACACCATGCGCGAAGAGTTCAAGCAACAGGAGCGCAAACAGGCCCACGACAAATGGCAGGCCAGGGTCGAAGAGCTGCAGCAGATCCGCGCTGAAGAACCTCAGCCGGAGGCAGTGGAGGAGTGACCCCGTGGCCAGCCCGGCGCTGAGGCGCGCGGCCCGGCAGAATGCAAAACCCCCGCCAGCACGGCGGGGGTTTTTTATTGCGGCTCGATGGCGTTGTGGCTCTGCCATTGGCGCAGGCGCTGCTTGAGCGAGCCGTCGCCGGGCGGAATGAAGTCATCCATCAGGTAGCAGCGATTGTCGCCGCTCTTTTGAAAATGAAGGCTGACCGTCTGCGGCTCTTTCTGGCTGTCGGAGAGGGCGAACAGATACTTCATCCTGACCGTTACTCCTTGCTCTTGTGCGTTGGCCAGGGTGAAGCTGACGGGTTCGCTTACCTCGCCATCCTGGGCATTGATCCAGGGGTCGGCATCGATGGCGCACACCTCGCCGTCGGCGTTGCAGGCGGCCTCGCTGCTCAGCACGGCGAAGAAGTCGGGGGTGAGCAGCGCCTTGAGCGGCGCCGGGTCGGCGTAATAGAAATCCTTGTGCTCGCTCCAGAACGCCTTGGCCAGCCTGAGCGCCACTTCCTTGTCACAGGCGGCATGCACCGGGCTGCCCAGCAGCGCCAGCAGTAAAACGGATAGTCCGCAGTAGCCTTTCATGATGTTCTTCCTGAACGGGGGCCGGGTGACCGTGGTGGCCTCGGCGAGGGTCAAGGCGCAGTGATAGCCAGACGGGCATGATAGCCAACCCGGCAGAGGACGACAGCAGGATCTGATGAATTTATGCCGCACATCAAGAAATTTGTCGGCAGAAGGCAGGGCGGCGTAGTGGCTGAGACCGTCAAAAAACAAGGGCCATCCTGGATGGCCCTTGTGGTCGTGGGTCGATTTGAATCGGCTTAGCAGCGGTTGCCGGCGCGGGCGACCCGGCCCTCGGCCAGCAGCTGGTAGCGGCCGGTGGCGGCCGGGATGAAGGCGGACTGCCCCTTCTCGAGGCGCAGGGTGTCGTCACCGCGCTTGAGGATCACGGCCTCGTCGATGGCAAACAGGATCTCGGCGCTGGTGGTGGTGAGCTGGTGCTCGCCCGCCGGATAGACGCTGAAGGTGAAGTCCGGTACCGGCACCTCGAAGTGCTGCACCGCCCCTTCCATGCGGGGGGCCAGCAGGATCTGGTCGTCCGGCTTGGGCAAGCAGCGGGTGCAGGCCAACAGCTCTGCCACGTCTATGTACTTGGGAGTGAGCCCGGCGCGCAGCACGTTGTCGGAGTTTGCCATGATCTCGAGGCCAGTGCCGCGCACATAGGCGTGCGGGGTGCAGGCGTCCAGATACATTGCCTGACCGGGCTGCAGGGTCACCACGTTGAGCAAGAGCGGCGAGAACAGCCCCACATCCCCCGGGTATTGGGCGGCCAGGCTGGTGACGAGGGCGAAGGTCTCTTCATCCTGATGGGCGGCGGCAAAGGCCAGCAGGCCCGCCAGTGCCTCCTCCTTGCGCGCTCCTTCCAGCACCAGCAGCTGGTGGAAGAAGTGCTGCAGACCCGCTTCGTTCTGGCTGGCGGCGAGGGCGGCGACCAGCTCGGCAAGGGCGGGCAGCTTGACCCGCTCGAACAGCGCCAGGATGGCCGGGATGGCGCGAAAGCCGTTCATCGCCTGATAGGGGGTGAGGGCAAACACCAGCTCGGGCTTGTGGTTGGGATCCTTGTAGTTGCGATTGGCGGCCGTTGGCGGGATGCCGGCGGCCTCTTCCTTGGCAAAGCCCGCTTCGGCCTGCGCCTTGCTCGGGTGCACCTGAATGGAGAGGGCCTTCTCGGCGCACAGCACCTTGAACAGGAACGGCAGGTTGCCAAAACGGGTCTGGGTGGCCTCGCCCAGCACGGCGGCGGGGGCGCTCTTTATCAGGGTCGAGAGCTTTTGTGCCTGTCCGGCCAGCACTACCTCGGAGCAGCCGTTGGGGTGGGCACCCATCCACAGTTCGGCCTGGGGCTTGCCCGCCGGATTGGGGATGCCGAACAGGGTGGTGAGGGCGTCATGGCTGCCCCAGTCGTAGCCTTGAATCGGATTTTGCATTGACAAAAAAGAGGGCAGATCGCGACTGCTCATAAGGGATGCCTCATTTGGTGTGCAGAAAATCGGGTGCAGAAAAGGGTGGCATTGCTGCCGTGGACCGGACTATAACATGGGCGGTCGCGGGCACCGCAACCGCTTGCCTCTCTCTTGATCAGGATCAGCATGTCTCTTGTCTTCAGCCAGTTGCTCGATGGCGCCCTCCACGAGCAGGCCCCCTTCGACCAGATCTGGTTCGCCCAGGATCAGGGGGTGCCGCCCGGTTTCAGCTATCAGGTCAACTTTCCCCGCCTCGAGCTGGTGTTCAGCGGCGAGTACCGCAACCAGATCTGGGACAGGGAGCAGGGCTGCCAGGAGATCTGCATCGCCCCGGGGCAGGCGCTCTACATCCCTCCCAACGGCTGGAACAAGCCGCTCTGGACCACCGACTGCTCGGTGCTGAGCCTGCTGTTCGGCAAGCGTCAGCTGGGCTTCAGTCTGGTGAGCAAGCGGCGGGAAGACCCCGATTTCTTTGACGTGCAAAAGCACAGCATCATGGCCCGGGCCGGCCATGTGAACGAACACATACTGGCGGCGCTCAACGTGCTGACCGAGGATCCCGCTCGCTCCCCCACCGACAATCACCTGCTGCAGGCGCTGCTCACCAGCGTGCGCCAGCTGCTGGCCGAGTCCACCTTCGAGCGGCCGCGGGGGGCTGAGCTGTTTCACGGGATCTGCATCTATAACCAGGAGAACTTTCACCGCCCCATCAGCCGGGATTCGATCGCCCATCGCTTCAACGTCTCGGTCAGCCACCTGTCGCATCTGTTTCGCGAGCAGGGGCACATGCGCCTGGCCGATTACATCAGCTGGGTGCGCATCGATCGGGCCAAGTTCATGCTCAAGAAATACCGCTTTCGCCTCGAAGAGGTGGCCAGCCGCTGTGGTTACAGCGATGTGAACTATTTTTGCCGGGTGTTCAAGCAGAAGACCGGGCTGACCCCCTCCCAGTACCGGGCACTCAGCCAGCCGCAGGGGCTGGCGGGATAAGCAGGGATGCTGCTGGAGCCTGTCCGAGTCAGGCTCCGGCGGGGCTGCTTCGGATCCGGAGCAGGCAGAAGGGACGCATTGTGATCCAGTGCGCGACTATGGGCTGACATGCGTGCTCGCCATTTGATTCTGCAAATGGATGGGCTTAAGATGGCCGCGCGCAACTTACAGATTGATAACAAACGGAAGTTAGGAGATGCCGATGGAAAGCAAAGTAGTTATCCCGACCCAGGGCCAGAAAATCACAGTCGATGCCAACGGCAAGCTGCAGGTTCCCAACCATCCGATCATTCCGTTTATCGAAGGGGATGGCATCGGTGTGGACGTGACCCCGGCCATGTTGAATGTGGTGAATGCCGCGGTCGAGAAAGCCTACAAAGGCGAGCGCAAGATCGCCTGGATGGAGATCTACACCGGCGAGAAGTCGACTCATGTCTATGGCGAAGGTGCCTGGCTGCCGGCCGAAACCCTGGATTTCATTCGTGAATACTGCGTGGCCATCAAGGGCCCGCTGACCACCCCGGTCGGCGGCGGTATTCGCTCCCTCAACGTGGCCCTGCGCCAGGAGCTGGATCTCTACATCTGCCTGCGTCCGGTTCGTTACTACGAGGGCACCCCGAGCCCGGTCAAGCGTCCTGATCTGACCGACATGGTGATCTTCCGCGAGAACGCCGAAGACATCTACGCCGGCATCGAGTGGAAAGCCGACAGCGACGAAGCCAAGAAGGTGATCGCCTTCCTGCAAAACGAGATGGGCGTGAAGAAGATTCGCTTCCCCGAGACCTGCGGCATCGGCATCAAGCCCATGTCCAAGGCCGGTACCGAGCGTCTGGTCCGTGCCGCCATCGAGTATGCCATCGACAACGATCGCGACTCCGTGACCCTGGTGCACAAGGGCAACATCATGAAGTTCACCGAAGGTGCCTTCAAGGATTGGGGCTATGCCCTGGCCCAGAAAGAGTACGATGCCCAGCTCATCGACGGCGGCCCCTGGTGCTCCTTCAAGAACCCGAAAACCGGCAAGACCATCGTGGTCAAGGACGTCATCGCCGACGCCTTCCTGCAACAGATCCTGCTGCGCCCGGCCGAGTATGACGTCATCGCCTGCATGAACTTGAACGGTGACTACATCTCCGACGCGCTGGCGGCCCAGGTGGGCGGCATCGGCATCGCACCGGGTGCCAACATCGGTGACGGCGTGGCCCTGTTCGAAGCGACCCACGGCACCGCGCCGAAATACGCCGGTCAGGACAAGGTCAACCCGGGTTCCCTCATCCTCTCCGCCGAGATGATGCTGCGCCACATGGGCTGGGTTGAGGCGGCCGACCTCATCATCAAGGGGATGGAAGCGGCGATCCGCAACAAGACCGTCACCTATGACTTCGAGCGTCTGATGGAAGGCGCCACCCTGCGCTCCTGCTCCCAGTTCGCCCAGGATATGGTCGACCAGATGTAATACGGGTCACTGAAATGCAAAACCGGCGCCATGAGCGCCGGTTTTTTTATGGGTGATGGGCGGGTGCCGAGGGGGGCACCCAATGGGTCAGGTGGTTTTTTCCACGTGCTGCTGGTAGATCTGCTGCCACTTGCTGAACTCGGCCTCGTCTCCCTGGGCCTGCCAGAACTCGCAGATGGAGCTGGCGAGTTCGGATGCCATGGCGTGATCCCCATCGCGGCGACTCATCAGATATTGTCCCAGCCAGCTTTGATATTGTTTCATTGCCCGATCTCCTTATCTCGTGTGTCTTGCTGACCGCCGCCAGGCTTTGTGCCGGACGGGGCCATCAGGCCACGGTTTTTCTGCATGCCCGTGATGGTTGTGATCGACGGATTGGGTCGCGATCTCGCCGGATCAGGGCGCCAACGTGGGTGCAGATGTCAAAAAACGGCCACTATCGTATCACAAAATAACCAGCTTGGGGGGATTGTCGGCAATTCAGGGTGTCCAGCTGTCTGGCCGTCTGGCTTACAAGGGGGCGAACAGCGGCGCCATCTTGCTGATCCCACACGAGAAAAACCCGCCAGTCTGGCGGGTTTTATGGCTGAAAAAAAGATCAGCGGCGGGCGCTGGCCAGGTACTTTTCCATCTCCTCGGCGGGCACCATGCCGCCGCCAGTGGCCCATACCAGGTGGGTGGCCCGAGCCATTTTTGCTGCATCCAGCCCCTGACCGGCCTGCCACTCAAGGTTGGCCGCGACGCGCCACGGGCCTGCCATGCCGGCCAGGGCAGAAGGTTCGAGCTTGATCTGCTCAGCGCGGGCCAAGAGTCCGAGCAGGTCATACATCTCCTGATCGCTAAGGGTGTAGAAACCTGCCAGCAGCCGCTCCATGGCGCGGCCGACAAAGCCGGAAGCGCGCCCCACGGCGAGGCCGTCGGCCGCAGTGAGGTTGTCGATGCCAAGGTCTTGCACCGCAATGGCATCGTGCAAGCCGGTGTGGACCCCGAGCAGCATGCAGGGGGAGTGGGTCGGCTCGGCGAACAGGCAGTGAACGTGGTCACCGAACGCGAGCTTGAGGCCAAAGGCCACCCCGCCGGGGCCGCCACCGACGCCGCAAGGCAGGTAGACAAACAGCGGATGGTCGGCGTCCACCACAATCCCCATTTCATCAAACTGCTTTTTCACCCGCTCACCGGCTACCGCGTAGCCGAGGAACAGGGTGCGTGAGTTCTCGTCATCGATGAAGAAGCAGGCGGGATCGCGCTCGGCCTCCTTGCGGCCCTGCTCCACCGCGACCCCGTAATCCTCGGCGTATTCCACCACGATGGCACCATGTTCGCGCAACTTGCGCTTCTTCCACTCCCGCGCATCAGCCGACATGTGGACGGTGACGCGAAAGCCGAGGCGGGCACTCATGATGCCGATGGACATGCCGAGGTTGCCGGTGGAGCCCACCGCGATGCTGTACTGGCTGAAGAAGTGGCGGAACTCGTCTGTGAGCAGCTTGCGATAGTCGTCCTCTTCGCAGAGCAGACCGGCCTTGATGGCCAGTTGCTCGGCGTGGGCCAGCACCTCGTAGATGCCGCCGCGCGCCTTGATGGAACCGGAGATGGGCAGATGGCTGTCTTTTTTCAGCAGCAATCGACCGGTGACCTCAACGCCGTAACGCTGGTTGAGAGTGGCCTGCATCGCCGGGATAGCGGCGATCTCGGACTCGAGAATGCCCTTGCTGGCGCGGGTCTCGGGGAAGGCTTCGCACAGGTAGGGGGCGAAGCGGGCCAGGCGGGAGGAGGCATCCGCCACATCGCTGCCATCGAGCTCCACATAGGGAAGACCTTCCACCAGGGTGGTGGCCTTGGGGTTGAACCAGCTGACCGGTTCCAGCGCGATCAGGGATTGCAGCAGCGGAAACTGCTGGGTGAGTTGTGATACATCGATGTTTTTCATGGTGTTCTCGGCCTCGTTACACGATACAGGAGAGCAGGAAAGTGCCGGCCAGCGCCATCAGGGAGGCGACAAAGGTGGCGGTAGTGTAGTACTTGAGCGTTTCGTTCAGGGTGGCGCCGCAATACTGCTTGACCAGCCAGAACAGGGAGTCGGTCACCATGGTGCAGCCAATAGCACCGGAGCCGATGGCGAGCGTCATGATCTCCGGGCTGATGTTCGGGTAGTGCACCATGATGGGGGAGACGATGGCGGTAGCCCCCATCATGGCGACGGTGGCGGAGCCCACGGCGGCGTGCAGCACGATGGCCACCAGCCAGGCCAGCAGGATGGGATGCATGTCGAGCTGGGAGAGAATGGTGGCCAGGCCGTTCCCAAGGCCACTGGCCTTGAGTACCCCGTTGAAGGCGCCGCCGGCACCGATGATCAGCAGTATGTTGGCGATGGAGGAGAAACACTGCTCGGTCTGGTCCAGCAGCCCTTCCATCTGCATGCGCCGGCGGATCCCCAGCACGTAGTAGGCGGTGAAGGCGGCGATGAACATGGCGGTGATGGGGTTGCCGATAAACTCCAGCAGGGTATAGAGGTGGCTGGCGTGATCCATGTTGAGCTCGGCCACCGTCTTGACCAGCATCAACAGGATGGGCAGCAACACGGTGAAGAGAGAGGCGCCCAAGGTCGGCAGCTCGGCCTCGTTGCGGGCCTGGATGTCGGCAAAGGCGGCAGGCACCCCCTTGAACGGTACCCGCTTGCCCAGCAGCTTCAGAAACAGCGGGCCGCCTACCAGCGAGGCAAACAACCCGACCGCGAGGCCATAGACGATGACGGATCCCACATCGGCACCCAGCTGGTTGGTGACATAGAGGGCGGCGGGGTGGGGCGGCACTATGCAGTGCACGGCCATCAGGGCGGTACAGAGTGGAATGGCCAGGGTCAGCAGCGAGGTGTTGGTCTTGCGGGCGATGGAGAAGGCCAGCGGAATGAGCAGCACCACCCCCACCTCCACAAACAGGGTGATACCGCATACCAGCCCGACCAGCACCATGGTCACCTGGGGCGACAGCCAGCGGCACTGCTGCAGGGCGAGGCCGATGCGCTCGGCGGCGCCCGACACCTCCATCATCTTGCCGAGTATGGTGCCAAGGCCGATGACGGCGGCCAGAAAGCCCAGGGTGCCGCCTATGCCTTCCTCCATGGCATTGACCATCTTGAGCGGGTTCATCCCCATCAGGGCGCCCACATAGAAGCTTGCCAGCAGCAGGGCGAGGAAGGGGTGGACCTTACCCTTCACTATGGTGACGACGATCAGCAGTATGCTGGTCAGCAGGGTTCCGACGATCCACATTTCTGAATTCATGGCGTGCCTCTGTCATGGGAATGATGTTGGCGCTATTGAATGAAAATGCAGGTTCCCTGACAAATGATGAAATCGGCAGCTTGGGTGAGCTAGGTTGATGCAAAGGTGCCACATTCATCACATTTATGTTGTGAAGGTGGTTTTGCGTGGCGTGAGATGATGCAGAGGACCACTTTTTCGGTATCATCGGTGCCGGTTTCGCAAGGGGGGGCATATGTACGGCGAAGATAACTATGTGGCGAGAAGCAGTGTTGCGGGAAACAAGCTGCTCAACGGCTATCAGCTGGCCAGACTGCACACCTTCGAGGCGGCAGCCAGACACGGCTCCTTTGCGCTGGCCGCCGACGAGCTGGCGCTCAGCCCGAGTGCGGTGAGCCACCGGATAAGCGCCCTGGAGGAGGATCTCGGCTTCAAGCTGTTCCAGCGCTTTCACCGCAAGGTGGCGCTGACGGCAGACGGGCAGCGGGTGTTCTGGGCGCTCAAGTCATCGCTGGAGTTCATCAACCAGGAGATTCTGGAGATCCGCCATCAGGAGCTGTCGGGCACCCTGACCATCTACTCGCGCCCCTCCATCGCCCAGTGCTGGCTGGTGCCTCGGCTGGCGGATTTCTCCCGCCTGCATCCCCAGATCGAGCTCAACATCATGACCGGCAACGAGAACATCAACCTGCATGGTTACGGCATCGATCTCACCCTCTATTTCGACGACAAGACGCCTGCGCGGCTCGCCATCCATCCGCTGATGGACGAGTACATGGTGCCGGTGTGCAGCCCTGAGTATGCCAAACAACACGGGCTGCTCGGCAACCCGGCCAACCTGGCGCACTGCCGCCTGCTGCATGATCGGCAAGCCTGGGGCCATGACTCCGACGGCGACGAGTGGTCCAGCTGGGCCGAGCAGTCCGGCGTGTCGCTTTCGGCATGCAGGGCCAGCATGGGGTTTGATCGCTCCGATCTTGCCATCATCGCCGCCATGAATCACGCCGGGATCGCCATGGGACGCCAGAACCTGGTGAGCAAGCGGCTGGCACGGCGCGAGCTGGTGGCCCCCTTCCCGGACATGGCGGTGCGCTGCGCCCAGCGCTACTACATCGCCACTCTGCCCAATTGCCAGAACCCCAAGGCGCAAGCCTTCATCGACTGGGCCTGCCAGCAGGCAGGGGAGAGGGATTGAGCCCCCTTCTGTATATGAAGGAATAGCCAACTAACTGATCCTGTGAGATTATTTTTATTCCTTTCCCGATTGGAACGCATCGTGTCTCTTGCTTACTACCAGTATCATGCCCACGAACTGGCGGCCCGCTATCAACAGATCCCTGCCCGTGCCGTTCATGGTGATTGGCTCAGATTGCTGGAACCCTGGCTGGTGGTGGCCCCACGCAGATTGCTTGACGTAGGGGCGGGCAGTGGACGGGATACAGCCTTTTTGGCTGGCCTTAACCCCGGCCACCATGTGGTGGCGGTCGAACCTTGCCATGCCTTCAGTGCGTTGGGTCAACACCATACTCGCACGCTAGCGGTGACGTGGGTCAATGATTCCATGCCAGCACTCTCTCATGTAATCGGCCCTTTTGATCTGATCCTGCTCAGTGCGGTCTGGATGCATTTGTCTTTGGCGGATCGCCCGCTGGCCTTGGCTCGTCTTGGTGAGCTGCTGTCGCCACAGGGTTATCTGGTGTTGAGCCTTCGCTTCTCCGTATCGGAGCAGGAGGCGCGGGAGCGGGCTATGTTCCCAGTGAGCCTCGAGGAAGTTGAGTGTCTGGCACGGAAGGAGGGGCTGACGATCCTCCATGCCTCGGCCCTACAACAGGATGTCATGGCTCGTGGTGAGTTAAGTTGGCAGAGCCTGATCCTGGGGGGAACACATGCACGCCTCCCCTGAGCAACAACTTGCTTTCATCGCTTATCTGCAGCGTATTTTCACCGAAGGCGACTTTGTGGCTACTTACAAGTGCGCCTTGCTTCACGGGATTGCAGATATCGCCATCGGGCGTAATGCCGATAGCCATGAACTGGCTGCTGCCCGTACCATCACGCTGGATGAGCTTGCAGCCAAGTTTGTTGAGCTTTACTGGCAGCACTCTCTACCTTACTCGGCAACGGAAGAAAGTGCTGCTTTGCTCAAGCAGAGCAGCGGACGTCAGGCAATCATGCTGACAGAGTTGTCTCGGCTGCGTGAAGAGGGTGTGAGTTCGGTGACCGCTTTGCGGGGCCATTCTGCTTGGCGGCCTCTCATTGCCCGAGTGCGGCGTATCTTGATTGAAGGCCCGTTATGGCGTTTGCAGATCCTGGGAGGGCAGGAGGTGTGCCACCTCTATCCTCATCACAAGGGGGTGGATCACATTTGCCTTAACCCCGGTATTCTCTACTGTCTTCATCGCTTTTACGATCTGGTGGTTTCCCTCTCCCGAGAACATTGGTTGCAACTTATCTGCGACATAAAGGGGAATCAGGGGCTGATTGGTCCCAGTGTGGGGCTGGAAGATTTTCTCTTTGGTTCACGCCGGCAGGGGCTGGGACGGGTTGGGAAAGTACTGAGAGAGTTGCAGGGGGGAACCTGCTTCTACTGCCGCAAGGCGATACAGGGGGCTGGCGAGGTGGATCACTTCATCCCTTGGCGCCGTTATCCTCTTGATCTGGGTCACAACTTCGTGCTGGCACATGCTAACTGCAATCGCAGCAAGCGAGACTTCCTCGCAGCGCCAGAACACAGGGATGCCTGGTATGAGCAGAATATTGTGACGCACGGAACACTCCTCACCGACGAGCTCAGGCTTTTGGTGGGGGTTGATGCCGAACGTTCTACCGCTATAGTGACCTGGGCCTATCAGCAGGCCGTTCGTGAGCAGGCTCGGTTGTGGCGGGGCATTGACGAGTTTGTTGACGTTACAGTGCCTGGGTTGGATATCTCCCTGCCTTCTTGGTAGGCGTGAATCTTTTTCTAAGTGTCAGGATGCCGGATATAAAAAGGGCCACCTCTTGCGAGGTGGCCCTTTCCAAACGTTTGGTGCTGGGGGGATTTGAACCCCCGGACCGTGCAGCTTTACCAATTGAACTATAAGGCTTTTTTATTTTCCGGTTGGATTTTGGATCAGGATTGGCGCTTTTGCAGTCTGGCCGTCGTACTCGGCAAGGTAGGATCCGTAGTGCCGAAACAGCATTTCTGGCCCCTTGTGTCCCATCTGGGTGGAGAGCCAAAACAGGTTGCAGCCGCGGCTGATGTTGGCGGTGGCGAAGGTGTGGCGGGTTTGGTAGAGGTGGCGGTAGCGAACGCCGGACCGCTTGAGGGTGTAGAGCCAGGCTTTCTTCCTGATGGCGTCGGCCCCGGCCCAGGGCTGGTTGAGCTTGGGGTCGTCAAAGACATACTCCCCCCGCATGAAGGTGAAGCGCTTCTGGCTGGTCAGCGCCGCCAGCGCCTCGCCGGTCAGCTCGATGGTGCGAGTTCCGGCCCGGGTCTTGGTGGTTTTGATGACCCCGACCACTTTGGCGCGCGACACCTGCACGGTGTTACCGACCCAGTCGATGGCCTCCCAGCGAAGGGCGCACAGCTCAGACGGCCGCATCCCGGTTGCGAAAGCGAAGGAGAACAGGTTGGCCCACTGCTCATTGATGCCGTGGGCTGTTGAGATGATGGCGGCCACTTCCTCCGGGGTGAAGGGGTCCACGTCCTTGGCTCCCTGTTCGGGAACTGAACTCCCGTCCAAATATCGGGAAACGGTCACCAGCGAAACCGGGTTTGATGCCAGCAAACCATCCGTGACAGCCTCGTCGATTGCGCTGCGCAGGAACGACAGCCGGTTGCGCGCTGTCTTGGCGGTAGTGCCCCCCCGGATCAGCCAGTTTTTCACTTGGGCGGGGGTCAGCTCCGAGACGGTGATCCCGTGCAGGTCGGCCAGCGCCTTGTGGCATTTGCGGTACCCAACCATTGTGGATGGGCTCAGCCCCCGGCGTTCACATCGCTGCAGGTACTCGTCCAGGTAATCGGCCACCTTGGCGGCGATCGAGGCACCACCGAACATCCGCAGCTTCTTGGACTTCGGGAAGTAGTCGGCGTAGGCGAACTGGCCACGCTCAATCTTGCCTTGTATCTCCCCGAGCAAGCGGGAGGCGTAACGCACGTTGGCGGTGGTGTTCGGCAAGTTGGACAGGGGCTCGCGACAGCGAACCCCCTTGAACGTGAAGGTGATGTTGATCGTATCCCCGCGGACCGTTACGCCGCGTGGGAGCTGTTTTTCATTGCCCACTTGGTTACCTCCGCGATGTTGACCCAACGCTCCTTTACCCCGTCCACGTTGACGATGTGCACCCCCAACTGCCAGATACCGCGCTGGATCCGCTTGTTGATGGTGTCCCGGTCGGTGAGCTCGATAGTGCTCAGGTAGGTGCTGAGCGGGATGGCGTCAGGCATTCTCATTATGATGAGCTGGCCCTGAATGTGGGTTTGCGCCGGGTCTGCTGCTGTTCCCATGGTTGTTGGTCCTCGTCAGTCTGGTGATTTCATCCCGGCCCGCTCGGTTGTAGAGGAAGCATTCCACCTGCTTCCTGCTGCTGACCGCCTGGTCAAGGCGGTACTCCCCGAACGCCGGGCGTTTGAGTTGGTGCTGGTTGGCCAGCCGGCCAATGGCCTGGGCACTTACCCCCAGCTCCTTGCCCAGCTCGGTGGCGCTCCAGAGCTGGCCAGCAACCCGGGGCGCTTCGATAGGCAGATCGAAGTGCGCAAGGATGCGGCCAATCTCGGCGAGCTTGGCCGATCGGGAAAGGGTGGGGGAGCGCACGGCGCTGACCAGCTCGTTGAGAAGCTGGCTGTCCTGGTCGATGGTCAGTTGAAGTTGTTGCATGGCGTGGCCCTCCTGTCTCAGAGGATGGGGCGCCGGGTGGATTGAAGGAAGGGCCGCGATTACAGCAGGGTCAGCACCATCAGTGCGGCCAGGGTGTTTAGCGCCAGGATGGCGAGCCCGGCAGCCCGCTGTCTGGTCATGCCGCCACCTCGTCAGCCAAGTGCGGCACGGGGAGGATTATGGCCTTGCCGAGCTTGATGGCCAGGGCGTGCTCTGCTCTGGCGCCGGCGCTGCGCTCCCAGCCAGGCAGCATGACCAACTGATCGGCCATCTTGACCATCTCGATGCAGATGGCCATGTATTGGTGCTGCTCCAGCCCATCCGGCAGGATCGCCGGGTTTAGGGCCACATGGCCCAGGCCAAGCAGGCGGTGCGCCTCGGCATTGAAGGCGTCGCGGTTGAAGTTCGGCAGGCCTGAGATAGGCCCGGCTATGTAGATTTTCGCCATGGTGAGTCCTTGAATTGGAAGCCCCGGGCAGGCCGGGGATCTGGTTATGCTCGCCAGCCCCGGTACCCGATAAAGCCGGGATCCATGACTTGCCTGAACGGCAGGACGGGGAGGTGGGCTATCAGGGTCTTGAGCTGGGGGTTATCGGGTTGGCTGTCGATGGTGACCCGGGCGCCTGGGTTGATCCGGAGGTATCTGGCGCAGGTCTCGTCTGCTTCGGTACGGGTCAGGCCTTGCTGGATGATCGGCTCTCTAAAGCGCACGGCTCACCTCCTTGGCGTGGCGGGATCTGGAAGGAGTCACCCGTCCACGGTACTTCGCCGGCGATCCGCTTGAGCATCGCTGCAGCGTCATGCGCCGGGTCGTCACTGAACCCGTTGGCGATGGACTGCAGCACTGCGGTGAGCTCAAACTCCTGACCTTCGGTGATGGTGCGGCCTTTCACGAGAGCCGGCACCTGGCCAGCCAGCAGATCCCGAGCACGCTCTCGCACCTCGAGGCGCACTATCAACCCGCCAGTGGAGTACGGCAGTTCCACGAGATCCCGCACGATGTCCAGCGCCGCCTTGAGCCGGCTCTGCACTTTGTCATGCTGTCCCTGCAGCTCGCGGTAGCCCTGCTCGGTCGGGGTGGTAGCGGCCTCGGTACACGCTGCATCAAGTCGCACACATAGGGTGACAGCCAGAGCTGAGTCGATGCGCTCGTCCAGATCACCAGGGAAGCACCAATCCCCCTCAACGCCATCTCGCAATTCCCGCAGCAGGGAAGCCAGCAGGTGGCATTGGTCGGCCATGGCCACCATGCCATCAGCCAGTGCCTGCTCGTGCTTGTGGTGGTTTGCCAGCAGATCCAGCCGCGACTTGAGCGGGTGGTCTGCCGGAACAGCGCCGGTGGAGATAGCGCGCTCTATTGCCACGCCGGTTCTGTTGCTCTTATCCAGCATCTCCTGCATGCGTCGCTGCAGTTTCTCCACATCAGAAAACAGCACATAGCGCCCAGTGTTGTGGGCCTCCATGCACTCTCCAAACTCGCCACGCTTGTCGGCCAGTGTGCAGTTGAATCGCTTCACGATTGCTCTCCTTCCACAAATTCGAGGGCGGCAGCCACTTCCGGCAGCAGCTCGTCCCAGGTGGCTATGGCGCCGTTCTGGTGCCAGCCTGCTACCCCCTGGCTGTTGTTCATCACTCCAAGCACACCATTCAGCGCATCGAGCAGCACATCCCGCTGCTTGGTCATGGCGGCCAGCTTCTGCGCCGGGGTGAGGCCATGGGTACGCTGCATAGTGATGGTGAAGGGGCCTGTTTCAGGGTGGCTGCCGCTCAGCTCCAGGTAGTTGGTGGCGCTGTTGGCCTTGAACTGTCCGGCGAATGATGCCGCCACCATCTGTAGCGCTATGCCTGACATGGAGATGTTGAGCCCGTCATGGGTGTTCATCTCTTTGAGGTAAGCCTGCTTGGCCACAAACTCGGCCAGGCTCACGCCCTCCAGCTCCTTGGTGTCGTAGCCGTCCAGTAGGTTCCAGCAGGCGGCCAGCCGCCGGGCATTGGCGGCGGTGACTGACTCGGCGACCAAGTGGCCGCCGTAGTATTCGACGGCATCGCTGCCGCTCATTTCTGGGACGGGGTGGTCTGCCACAACCGCCCCGGAATGGCCCACCCGCAGCAGGCCCTTGGTGTGTTCGTTCATACATCCCCCAGCATTCTGATTTCGTCGTCCGTCAGGCCAGCGGCCCGGGCCTTGTCCATCACCCGCAGGCGCTCGGCGTTAAGCGCGTCAGCGCGGCGATCTGCGTCGTTGGGCTCGATGATGCTCACCGGCGCCAGCCAACTGCCTCGCACCTTCACGGCGATCTCCTTGCTGACGTTGGCGTCGCTCCCCTGGACGCCCTTGCGTATCGCCATGCGTGCGGCGGTTGCGGGTGAGCCACAGAAGTGGATCGGGTACTGATACCCACGCCCCTCGGTGAGGTCGGTGTTGGTGTAAACCACCCAGACGTCCTTGGTGTCGGTTATGGTGAGGTCGGTCATGCGGCACCTCCGGCAATCACTTTCCGGAGACCCTGCGAGTCGGGCGTACTGACGATGCCCCTGGTCTCCATGGCTTCAACAAGCCACGCTGCACGGTTGTATCCAATCCTGAAATGGCGCTGGATTGCACTGATAGAAGCCCTGCCTGACTCCATTACGAATTCAACGGCATCTTGATAAAGCTGGTATTGGTCAGCCGGAAGTGCTTCACATGCCGCTTTCTCCTCTGCCGGGGCTTGGTAGTCCATCATGGTGCAGAGGTCGGTGATGGCCTTCGACAGCAGGATGAGGTTCGCAGCGTTGCACTGGCGCCAGTGGTGGGCGTAGTCATCGGCGTCATCATCCGAGTCGTAATCCGGCATGGTGATGGCGCGCAGGCTGAAATCGCTGTTCAGCTTGAAGCTGATGGGTTCGTGCCACAGCTCCAGCTCTTCCACCTGGTAGCCAGCTTCCAGCAGGGAAACAACATCAGAGGCGCGCTCCCCGTTGAGATCCATACCCTTGAAGGTCACCATCTCTTGCGCGGTGTCGGCAGACTTGAGCTTGACGAACTGGAGCGGGGAGAAGGGGCCGAGCGCTTCTGGGCGCTCTGCGCTATCGGTCAGGTAGTCTTTCAGGCGGTTGCTGATCCCCATCTTGATGTCGTCGATGTGGATGGTCTGGGTCTTGAGCGAACCCATGCACTTCACCAGCAGGTGCATGACCACCTTGAGCGGGCGCTTGGTGGTGGTGTTGAGGTACAGCAACTCGTTGTTCTGGTCATACAGGGCGTGGACAAGCGTGGTTTCATATTCGGCGGTGGAGGCCATTTCGACAATCAGTTGCTCCTTCATGGCCTGCTTCTCTTTGCGGGTAACCTTCTCACGCAGACCGGAGGTTATCAGCGCGTCAACGCGCTCTTTGAGCTTGCGGTTGACGATCTTGGTCGGAATGAGCTTGGTGTCTTGGCGCACGACGAATACGTAGCCGACGCCTGGCAGGTTGGTAACAAGCTCGCCGGTCACCTGGTTGTTCTCGAACCCGGCGCAGCTGAGCTGATTTTCAGTGAGCGGAGTGAAGGAGAGTTCGGCCAGGTGTTCGCGCATGGCGCCGATGGCTGGGAGCTTGGCGCTGTAGACGCTGGCAGATTTGAGTACGGAGTGATTCATGGTCAGGGATCCTTTTGGTTGGTTAGGTGCGGGCTTTTGCCAGCAGGTCGTGGATCTTCTTGGCTGCGGCCTCGGCGGTTTGCCTGTCGCAGGTGATGCCGCCTGGCAGAACGAACTTGCCTGGCTGCTTGGGATCGGGCATGACGACGCCCAACCCGATGACTACTGCACCGCAGTAGGGGTTTTCCGTGGCTTTCATGGGGGCCCTCGAGTTATCCACTCGTTTCTGTGTGGCGGGCGGTGGATTGGTTGGGGGTATCAGGCCGCGCGCTTAGAGCCAATGCCGCGCACAAAGGGGATGCGAGGGGATGCACCAACCTTCATGGTGGGGAAGGCAATCAGGGCGCAACCGAAGTTGGCTCCGCTCTTTCTGGTTGCGCCATCGCGCTCGTAGAACTGATAACGGCCATCCGGCTCGTAGATGATCACATCCTCGGCCAGCAAGCGGCGCCACCATGTTGTCAGCGGCTCGTATGGCAGCAGCATCATCCCTGGCCTGCCATTGGCTTGCTGCTGGCGGGCCTGGGTGATGAACTCAGGTTTCAGGTCGAACGGCGGGTTACACCACCAGTGCTCTGGCCAGTCAAGGTTGAGGCTGTCGATGCCCATACAGATGGTGCCTGCCTGCTCCGCCTCGCGTATCTGGGCGCGAACATCATCACGGGTGCGGTAGTCCAGCAGCTTTTCCAGCAGCAGGTGGCTGGTGAAGTAGTGGCTGCACTTGGCAGTGAGCGGCTCGGCGGCGATATCGCACTCGAAGTTGCGTCCGTAGAGCGCCTGCGCATCGGCAAAGCACTCCCAGGTGGTGGCCCAGAAGTTCTTGTCGCTGGCCGGGGTGCCGCTATCAATCAGGATCGCCATCAGCGCACCTCCTTGGGGTCGATGCCAAGCTGGCTGGCCAGCTGGCGGCGCTCTATCTCATCGCGTTTTCGCTGGCGTTGTTGGAGTAGCGGTTTCGTCTTGCGGTCTTGCACCATGCCGCGGTGGCGGTAGAGGCTCATGCTGCCTCCTGGTGTTGCTCTTCCTGCTTGCTGGCGGCGAACTGCTCCTCCCACAGCTTCACCTTGAGCTCGCAGGCATAGACGATCTGGCCGACCAGCTTCTGGCCGATCCCCTTCACCTTGTCCAGCTTGTTCCCCTGGTGGCTCATCACCTTGTAGAGGGTGTCGATCCCGGCCTCTTCCAGCGGCTTGATGGTGCGCGGCGGTAGGCCGCATTCATGGATGCTGACTGTCTTGGCCCATTCGGTGCGGGGTTGCAGGTGGGGGTGACTCTGCTCCAGTGCCTCCTGCATGAAGGCGAAGATGTCCTGCGTCATGGCATCAGGGGCCCCGGAACCATAGGGCGCCGGGTAGATGGGGTTCATCCACTGGCTCAGCATGACCGAGCATCCGGAGCCATCGGATTTCATGGCGTGCAGCTTCCAGCTGAGGTCGTTGATGAGGTAGGGGAGGTTTGATTTCAGGCCATGATCCACCATGTATACGTCCCAGAGTGTGCCATCCTCGCCCTTGTAGGTGTTGGCGAGGTGCTTGTGCCAGACCAGCTTGGCGGCGCGACTGCTCTCCAGCTCCATGATGACGGTATGGCGGCGCTCAAGCTCGCGATCCTGCTCGTTGATGGCGCCCAGCAGCTCCTTGATGCGGCGCTCCAGCTTCAATACCTCCGCGCGGTAGGCGGCCTCGTTGCTCTTGTGCTTGGCGATGGCGGTGCGCTGCTCCTCAAGCAGCTCGTTCTTCTCCTTGATGCGGCGTTTCATGCCTGCCGGATCCATGGCGTTGAGGTCGGCCAGTTGACGCTCGAGTTGGCGGGCGTTGTATTGCAGGGCGCTGTATTTGGTCTGGACATCGTTTAGGGCGCGCTGGGCCTTGTAGAGCTCGTCGGCCTTGGCTTCCAACCCGGTGGCGCCTTCTTGTCGTGCGGTAGTAATGCGCTGCTCGGCTTCGGCAACCTGCTGGCGCAGCTGGCTGACCAGGGCAGCCTGGGTGAGCAGCTCGCCATCCCGGCCTTCCAGCTCGCCGATCAGGGTGTTGAACTCGTCGATGTGGGCGTTGGCGGCCTCGCTGATCATGGTCAGGTTGGCGTTGAGCAGGGTTTCGAAGCTGCCGATGGCGGCCTTGGCCGGGCCGTCCGGCATCAGCAGGATGTTGCGGATCTGGCTGGTGAGGGTGTTCAGGGCGAGACTGGTCGCCTCGCTGGGGTTTAGCGTGGTCATGGTTGGTCCTCTGGGAGTGCAAAAGCCCCGTTGGTGGTGGGGCGAGGTGGTCAGTAGTTGATGGTCAGGTGGGCGATCTTGTTGTTGGCGATGTGCTTGATGAGGTTGATGGCTTTGCCCTCTTCGATCCCCAGGCCCATCAGATCCATCAGGATGGCGTTGTTGATGGTGCGGCGGTGCTCCATGTCGGCGGCGCGACGCTCGTCTTCTTGTTGCTTGCGAGCCTGCTCCAACTCGATGCGCTGACGCTCCTGCTCGGCGGCGCGGGTGGCAGCCTCCTCAGCCTGGCGTGCAGCGTTGGCTTCGGCCTGCTGGCGGGCCAGCTCGGCGGCTTCGGAATCACGCCGGGCCTGCTCTGCAGCCTGCTGTGCCACCTGGGCTTGGCGTTGGGCCTCCTGCTCGCGGTGCTGGGCGGCTTCACGCTCCAGGCGCTGGCGATTCTCTTCCTCCCGGCGGGCTTGCTCCGCCGCCTGCTCGGCTATCAGGCGCTCGCGGTCGATGCGATCCTGTTCAGCCTGCTTCTGGCGCAGTTGCTCCAGCTCTGCCTGCTCGGCTTCGTACTTCTGGCGGGCTGCCAGGGCCTCGCCGAGGCGCTTGGCGGCGAGCTCCTTGGCGACGGTCGCCTGTGGCAGCAGCTCTTGCCAGGTGTCGTCCAGGGCGTTCTGCTCGACCTCATTCAGCATGACCTGCAGGTCGGCGGCGGCGATCTCGATGCTGGCAGGGGATCCCAGTTCATTGAGGCGGGCCAGTCGGGATTGCAGTGCTGCCACTCGGGCTTCCTCTGCCGCTTCGTACTGGGTGAGCGGGGCGCGCACCTCGTCTTTCAGGTCGTCCAGGGTGTCGCGGATCTGCTTGCGATTGGCGTCGATGCGCTTGGGGATCTCCTTGAACTTGTCCGTTTGCTCTTTGCCGAGCCCGTCCAGGTAGGTCTTGGTGCGGGCGACAGCATGGGCGACGCTGGCGATCTCTTTGCGCCCCTTAGCGGTGGTTACGTCAGGAACCAGGCTGGATGCCTTCTGGCGAATGTCGGCCAGCAGTTCAGCCACGCCTTGCCCCTCGGTGAACAGGGCGACGGCGGTAGTGGGTTCGATGACAACCAGCTGGGTCTGGGCGGTGTCGGTCTTGGCTTGTTCGGTCATGGTGGGGTCCTTGTGGCGCTATGCCATAAAAAAGCCCGCTGGTTAGCGGGCTATTGTTAATCTGTATGGGCTATGTACTCGAAGGTTATGATAGGTTTTCCATGTTGATTTACGGCTTCTCCCCAGCGGCTGAATCGCCCACCAAATGTTCCAATAACTCTCTCAGTTACCTGATCAGATGTCATATCGATGGGGCATTTCCCCCTTTTGATCATGGTGAAGTGGGTGTGTGGAAGGCTTATCCATTCCAACTTTGAGCCATCCATTTCCTTGTAGTAGTCATCCAGGCTTTTCATTGGCCGCCACTGCTGGGTGGTTACTGCTCTATGAGTGGGGCGCTCGATCATTGATGCACCGAACTCCTTACCACACTCATCGCAGTGGACTAAGCACTCAGTGCAATATCCGCATGGTGCACTTATATGGCATGAACAATCCCCATCAGCTCGACGCATAACCCCGGCACATCCATCCCTCCGGCAGATTTCTCCCTCCTCTTCACCTACGCTCATTGCCGTCATGCCGCACCATCCAAGGCGC
Source organism: Aeromonas sp. QDB39 (assembly GCF_027707585.1). Taxonomy (NCBI): domain Bacteria; kingdom Pseudomonadati; phylum Pseudomonadota; class Gammaproteobacteria; order Aeromonadales; family Aeromonadaceae; genus Aeromonas; species Aeromonas sp. QDB39. Next base: position 110,393 of record NZ_JAPCIV010000010.1, read on the forward strand.
GCTTGCGCTCGCCGGCGATCTGCTTGATACCTGCGATGATGTTCTGGTCGCCGGTTTCGTTGGCCCAGGTCCAGGCGGTGGTGTAGGCCTGTTGCCACTCAGCAGTATCACAGGCCCCCTCGATGGCTGCGCAGTGGTCGGCGTAGGCGCTTGAGTGGTCTACCCCGTTTGACTGTGGTTCAGCGTCAATAACGGCCGGGGATTCCTGCTGCTCGGTGGGAGCTGTTTGGCGGGCTGACTTGATGCGATCCAGCACGGCGCTGGTGCGGCTGGCTGGTTTGGCTGCTGGGACGCCGGTAGGCGCAGAATTGAGTTCTTTCTCCACCGGGTAATCTTCGACCTCTTCGGCCACCTTGAGACCCTTGAGCACGTCGGCAAACACATCGCGCAGCGCGAAGGCACGGGCGCGGATGTAGAGCATCCGCTGCAGGTTCTTCTTGTAGGTGTCCTTGTTGAGGTGGCCAGCGAGGCGCGCATCCTCTTCCGAGAAAGTGCGGGTCTCTTCCGGTTCGCCACGGCGTTTGACGCTGCAGATGGCTGTCTTGGTGGCAGCGTCCCAGTCCTGCTTGATGTACTCGCAAAGGCCGGAGCCGCGCACCAGTGCTACCAGGGCGTCACCCCATACCGCAGGCACGTTGTTGATGACGGCGATATTTTGCAGGGCTTGCAGCGGCTTCAGGCCAATTTCAGATCCCCACTGGCAGGCGACCAGCACATCCCCGGCTTTCCCCTGATAGGACTTTGGCACGAGGTTGGAGTTGGCCAGCATATCTGCAAGCTGCATGGCCTCTTGCAGGTTCTGCGGCTCCATGAGGAATCCGCCCTTGTTTTGAGTGATGGTGGCAATGTTGTTCATGGTAACCCCTTAATTGACCCGGAACGTGCGGGAAGTGGATGGCTTGGTGTATGCGGCATAAGTTGCCGGGTCTGCCTTTTTGAAGGCGGTGGAGTCAAAACGATTGGTGGTGACCGGCTTCCAGGTGGCCATGGTGGCGCCGTTGCGACTGAGCACCTGTGCCGAACCCATAAAGCTCTGGATCTGGTTATCCACCTCCTTCTTCTGGCTTTCCAGCTCGGTAATCGCCTCGCTGAGCTCCTTGCGCTCTATGATGAGCGACATCACCTCGCTGTCAGCCTCAACCACTTCCTCAGTGGCGTCTTGCTCCACAGTCTCAAGTTGCGCCGCACCTTCCGGTGGTAGGTCAGCAATAACACAGTCGAACCAGAAGTTGGTTGCTGCTTCAACCATTGCGGCTATCAGTTCCTCATTGCGCGGAATGGTGTAAATCCGGTAGTCGCGCCCATCGATGAGCACGGCCAAATCAGACTCTTGCCTTCCTGTCACCAGCATGTAGTGCTGGCACTGGAGCAGATAGCTCTCTGGCGCTTCATCGCACGCGGTGATGAGGTTACCGCGCTCGTCGTAGACGTTGCCGGGGCCGAAACCAGCCTTCTTGGCAGCGAACCCGCTGGCGGTCTTGCACTCCAGTACCTTGTGCTCACCGACCATCCGATCAACGTTGCCTACCATCCAGGGGGCCACTTCTGCTTGGTAGTGGGTGTCATCGACTGTCACCAGCTGCCCGGTACGCTCGGCGTATTCATCGGCGACCACTGCCTCAAGCTTGTGTCCCCAGTGAATGGCGGGCTTGTCGGACAAGTCATCCTGGGTTTTGCGACCGGTCTTGATCAGCCAGAGGTCGAATGGTGTCTGATACTTGTTCAGGCCAAGGATGGTTCCGATCTCGGAACCACCGATGCCGAGCCGGCGGCGCAGGTGCCACTGCTCGTCTGGACTCAGGGCTGTTTGGTCGATGCCTGCCAGCAGCTTCTCGCAGTAGGCTTGGTGTTGCTGGCGCATTGTCAGCGTGTTGGCGGGGGCGTTCATGCTGCGCTCCTGTCTTTGTATTGTTGCCACTGGTCGTCGCTCATGGCGTCGTGCAACTGGGCCACATGTTCGTGCCATGCGTCGCGGGCCAGTCTAGCCAGCCTGCTATCCATCAGCTGTTGCAGCAGCGCCATGATCGGTTGTTTGTCCCCGCATACCATCAGCAGGTAAGCGGCCTGGTTGAGATCATCCCATTGGTCGGCGGTCACCTCGGCCAGCAAAGTGGCAGGCTCAGCGCCTTCCAGTTGGGCAGCCAGCAGGGTGGCGGCATGGTGTTCACACCACTCGGCGATCCACTCGGCCTTGGCGTTGGCCTCGGCCTCGCGGCTCTCCAGCAGGGCGAGCAGGGCGGTTTCGTTGGTCATGGCTACATCTCCATTTCCAGTTGCAGGGCTCGCGCTTCGTGATACTCCTCGATGGCGCGGCGGGTGGCGGCTTTGGTCTTGGCCATCCGCTTTTGCTCGGCGGATGGGGCGGCATCTACGTCATACTTGCGGCGGGTGGGTGGCACCATTGCGCCGCGAAAGCCCATCAGCTGGGCTTCGGTCAGATTTTTCATGGTCTGGGTCCTGTGGTGGTTAAAAACAAAAACCCCAGCACGAGGGCTGGGGTTGTTGGTTGAAACTGGCGCTGATTAGCGTGGCTGCATCAGCGATTTGGTGCGCCGAGTGACGGAAGCCAGGGTCAGCTTCATCAGGTCGGCCAGGTCGTCATTGCTCATCAGGTCGAGCATGCGCTGCATGTCGCGCGGGTCGGTTGGGTCGATGACGCAGGCGCGTTCGGCCACCGGCCAGAGGGTGAGGCAGTCACCGCCGTGACGGCCGCTCATGCTGCCGCTGTCGGGTTCGATGCTGAGCATGTAACGGGTAGTGCCCAGCTTGTGGCAGAGGGCCTTGGCCAGCTGCTGGCCGCTGCATTTGTGTAGTTCGCTGGCAACGGGCGGGAAGGGGGTGTCATTATCAGTCAGCTCGGCAAGCTGGCGGTGCAGTGCTTCGCTTTCGCTGCGGCGAATGGCTTGTGTCGCAGCGTATACATCAACCTCGAAAGCAGGCTCGATCCAGCCAGCGTATTTCATGGCGACCAACTCGACAGCCCATGTGCCGGGCTTGTTACCACCCCTCACTGTTTTCAATGCGGGAAATCCCGCTTTGGCCTCTACCGCTGCGATGTAGGCGCCATTGAAACGCTTGAACTCGCTGGGCTTGTGCGATGCAGTAGCCTTGCCTTGGGCGATGGCTGCTTTATGCAGGTCGTTGAGGTTGTACATGCCATCGGCTGCGATGGTGATGGAGTGGTTGGCAATGGTGAGTTGGGTATTCATGATGAGATCCTCTGAGTCAGATAAATCGCCACCATCAACGCCAATTTTCTGGTGGCGAACTGGGCAGGGTTGGCGTACCGGGACTCAAAGAAACCGGCGCCCCGAAGGGCCCCCACCCAGCCCGCCATAACTGAAATTGCGGGTACTACTGGGCCGCACATAAAAAAACACGCTGGCGCGTGTTGGTGCGCTTTAAGTCGAACGGGACGCCAATCCCGGCAACGGATTTTGCCGTTGCTTTTATAGTATCTAGAAACATTGGCATGGTTGTCAATCCATGAAAAAGCCCAGCAGTTGCTGGGCTTGGTATAAATGTTATGCGTTAAGGTTAAATCGGCGGCTTGCAGGAGGAGAGCTCATCGATCCCAGACTGGGGATTCGAAGGAAATTTGGCTTTCGCGCTGATCCCCTGAAATAAGATATCCATGTCTTTTGGCGACAAGCCTGCCCCACCATCTGGACCGTAAGCTGCATTCAGCAAAAAAGCCTGCCCTTTATCTGTGTCTGGCTTTACAAGCACAACCTTAATGCTCGGGGCGCTATAAACCACGGTAGATTTTAGCTTTACGCCATTTATCGTCACCGCAACGTCAGTAAAAGTTTCGCTTTTACTGCGAATTCCAGAATAAAACCTACTTGGCAGAGACAGAGCCATACTGCCTTGCCTGTTTATAACAAGCCCGATTATGTCATCCTCTGCCCTGGCTGACACGGTGCTTACCCCGGTAAGGTAATCGCAGTTATCGTCAACAATCCAGCCATTCCACTTGTTTTCTGGCTCTCCAGCCATAGCTTGTGCCGCGAGAAGCAATAGCATTGGCATTAAAATCTTCCCAGGTCGATTCATAACCCCTCCTTGTTTCGAAGGGGGTATTATGGATCTGTTTGGGGCGGCTGTCAGCCTGCAACCCCCTGATGCAAGGGGCTCCAGGCTGGCCACTGTTGCCAGTGGCCACCATTCACGTTCACGCACCGCCTTCCGGATTGAACGGGGTATCGGCGCATCCCTACCGGCATTGGGATTCGTGGTTGTGAGCCGGTTCCAGACTGTTAAAGAGCGTGCTCAGCCGAATTTGGCGTGAGCGGAGCCAAAGCAACCTTGTGGTGCTTGAAAAAGAGGCTTTGGCTACGGCGCTATCAGGGAAGCGCCAGACCCGAGAAATCAGACGGCGTTACGGTGGAACTCGGCGCGCCAGTGGAGGAGGGCGCTGTGCTTGGTGAAGCCGGTGGTGCGGCGCTGGGCGGCGCGAGCGGCGACGATGTGATGCTGCTCGGTGGCAAGCATGGCGATATGCAGGCGCTGCTTGATGGCCCGGCGGCGGGCGGCGTTGCCATTCAGGCGGTCGGCGATAGCGGCTACGATCTGGTCAGCTCGTTTCGCGGCTCTGGAAAAAATGCGCTTGGTCATGGTACATTCACTCCTGTTGGCGAGTTGGTCCTCGCTAATACCCACTTGATTCGTCATGCTGGGTCCTGTTTGCCGGGGTTGGTCCCCTGGCGACTTCCGATTGGGGGTGGTACCCCAGTCCTTCAAAGCCCGCCCTGTGCGGGCTTTGTCGTTCTTACGCGCTGGTCAGGCGCTTCTCACTGCTGCCCTGGTGAGGGGCCGGGTCCTGTTGCCGGGTGTCTTAATTTGGTATCAATTTCCATTTTTCAGGTACTTTGCTCGGCGGTGAATGCTTCTAGCTTTCTTGCAGTCATCACACCTACACCCTTGCTCGTACCTGCTATTTGTTCCGCATGCCTTTACCTGTCTTTTGGAGTTGTTAAGTCCACTATCCCAGGCATGCTTAGAGTTTTGCGATGCGCTTACCCACTCAAGGTTTGCGACATTGTTGTTTTGCTTATTTCCATCCTTATGATTCACCTGTGGCAGCTGGTCAGGGTTTGCTATGAATGCCTGCGCAACAGCCCTGTGAACCTTGAAGTAGATTGATTTACCACCCCTGCCGCCTACTCTTGATGTGATGAACGCATATCTCCCTGACGTGTTCACCTTCACCAATTTCCCTGTTCTCTTAGAGAGAACAAGACCCGTATCCGATACAGAAAAAAAACTCTTCAAAACCAACAACATCTCTATATTCCACCTGGAGCAGCTCCATAACTGAAAGCTCTAGATATACCACTACGAAAAGAGCACTACCGCGTTTTGGTCGCTCCATCCTGGCTTTTGGTACTGCCGCGACTGCGAGATATTTTTTGCATGCCAGCGCTCTTTTTGTAGTGCGCTCACCTTCCAGCAAGCTCGGTTCGGATAAACACGCTGCGCGTGTTGCTACGAACTAGGCGGGATCGATGGCAGTTGCCGCCTCATTGTTCACTGCCACCACCCCAAGACCTTCACCACGATTGGCCGCCTTCCACGCTGCCCCTTGCTGTTATCGGTCTTGGTCTGTTCGATTGCTTTACCGAACAAGGCAAAGGTTAATATTGCCGAACACTTGCGTCAATAGAAAATGTTCGGTTTTGCGAACTATTTTTTGGCGAGGGGTTGTTCCGCCAAATTGCGGACACAAAAAAGCCCGCGCGATGCAGGCTTAATTGAGGTGCATGCTTTTACTCTTTTGTGTTCCGGCGCAGTTCCACCATGCGGCCGAAGACAATCGCGTCCTTGATGGGCACCACACCCAGGCGCTGGTCGTCAGTCACCAGGGTTATGCCAGACAGGCCATCAAGCGCCTTGAGCAGTCTATCTTGTTGGCTGCTGACTATCCTTGCCAGCACCACGTCGTTGTGGCGGGGAGTGCGATCTGCCAGGTCGATAACACAGATGTCGCCGCTCTTGATGCCGGAGCCCGCGAGGTTGTCATCGTTAGCAATGATACCGATTAGCTGCCCATCGTAATCGCTGTATATGGTGTCGCGCCCATCAAGGGTGTGCAGGGCATCGGTTGGGTGCTCGGTGAGATCTGACATTTCCCACACGGACACCTTGCCAAGGTGCGTATCCGCTACATAGGTACCGCTCTCTTTACCGGTATAGAGCCATAGCGGGTCGCAGCCGATAGCTTTGGCGATAGAGAGCAGGCTGCTGACGCGCAGATCTTTGTGCGGGTCTGACAGCAGAACGGATATCACCGCCTTGCTCACGCCTGACTTGCGCACCAGGTCGGCTTGGTTCCAGCCGCGCTCATTGAGCATGTATTTCAGTCGATCTCTGAAAGAGGTCATGTCGCTCTCGTTCGAATAAAAAAACACTTCCCTATTCTGTCCTATTTCTTGTGCGCGATGCCGATGGTTGACTTGTTCGGAAAAGCGAACCAAAATGGGTTCTGTATTGTCAGTACCCACTACAGGACCCAGACCAATGAAGAAACATCAAGCCATCCAGTTTTTTGGCGGAAGTAACGCAATGGCTCGCGCCTTGGGCGTTACCAAAAGCACCGTATCTGAGTGGCCGGAGGTAATCCCGGCCAAGTATGCCACGCGCATTCATTTCGCTTCCGGTGGGCGTCTTGACTTCTGTCTTGAGGATTACCGCCCCGATCAACCTGAAACCCAACAGGCCGCCTGACCACCGGCCTGGTTCAGTACCAACAGAGGACCACCCCAATGGGAAGAATTGCCCAGCCAGACCATGAAAATCTGAGCACCATTTCTCCGCTTCGCGTTCGCGGAAACCCCGCGCAGCGCCAGGTGTGGAAGGAAGTCGGCGCCGAAATGAACATGACCGAAACTGCATTCGCCCGCACCTCGCTGCTCATCTTGCTCAAGGCAATATCTCAGCATGAGCCGCAGATCCTGGCGAGAGCCGTAAAACGAGCCAACCGGAGCCTGGTTGAACAAGGGTTCCCGCCCGTGACCGTCGAAGAAATTCTTGAGGGATCCGGCCTGCCCGAGCGGGGCCTGCTGCAGTTCACCCTGGAGGATGAGGCCGCATACAACCAAGAGCGCCCACTCCGCCCACTGCAAAAACTCATCAACTTCGTTCTCGGGAGGTAACCAATGAACACCCTAGCCAGACCGCCGCGACCGGCATCCCAGTACGTCAGCGATCGCGACAACATCGTTTTGAAGGCCGTCATGCATGAGCTGGCCCTGGCCCTCGATGAGCCGCTGATTTCTACCGCACATGCCGCTGGCACCGATCGCCAAGCCGTTCGCCTGGCCCGCGAGCTGGAAGCCCGCACCCTGGAGCGTGCCGAAGCACAACCCAGCGCATAAGCAGCACCTGCCCGCCTCACCAGCGGGCAGCTTAAACACCACAGGACCCAACAATGACCAATTCAACCATGGCCCATGGGGGCCACCCCTTGCTGAACGACCTCAACCACTGCCCACTGTGCGGCAGTGATCTGCAGTCCGGCACCAATGACCGCGCCTACGAGTGCCCCACCTGTGAGTACACCGAGCAGGAGGTGGCTCATGGTTAACACCTCATCCGTTGCCACCTGGGAGCTCTATGAGCTCAAGAAGCGGGAATTGCAAGCAATGGGGTTATCCCAGCGTGAGTACGAGCTGGCCGTGCGCCAGCTTGCTGATGAGCTGGGGGTGTGAGATGGCGGCGCTTTTGAAGTTTCCAGATAGACGCCCACAGAGTACCCCACAGGAGGTTCGTGTGGCAGACCTTGACGATGGCTATACCCGCTTAGCCAACGAACTGTATGACGCACTCATTGAGTCTGATTTAAGCAAGAACGAGCAAAAGGTTGCGCATGCTATCTGCCGTTGCACTTATGGGTTCAACAAAAAGGTAGATCGCATTGCTGATAGCCAGATAGCAAAGCGCACAAAGCTGTCTCGGCAGGCA
>NZ_JAPCIV010000010.1:118451-132146 GCF_027707585.1 Aeromonas sp. QDB39
CTGTTAGCCTGGCTAAGAACACGCTGATTCGCATGAAGGTTCTAGTGTGGGAAGGTAGCAAGATTGGACCCAACAAGAACCTGAGCGAATGGGACATTTCAGAGTGTCATAGGAAGTCTGACATTGTCAGAGAAACCATGACAGAAAGTGTCAGAGAAACCATGACACATGTGTCAGAGGTAATCGGACACACAAAAGACAATATACCAAAGACAGTAAAGACAACTACTGATGGGGCATCAGCTAGCGCTGAACCCCCAGCAGCAACCCCCGAAAAGCGACCAGTGAAAAATACACCATACCAGGCGATCCTGGATGCCTATCACGACATCCTGCCGGAGATGCCAGCCATCCGTGAGCTGACCGATTCTCGCAAAACCAAAATCAGGAACTTCTGGACCAAGTTCAAGTTCGACGAGACCCGCTGGCGCGCCTACTTGGATTTCATCGCCAAGAACTGCCGCTGGATGTGCGAGAGCCGCCCGCGCCGCGATGGCGAGTCGGCCTGGAAGCCGAAGAACTTGGATTTTTTGGTGACCGAGAGGTGTTATCTGGGCGTGCGGGAGGGGCGGTTCAATGACGAGTGATGCAATGGGGTTTGTGCCCCCTCACAACTTCGAGGCAGAGCAGTCTGTGCTGGGCGGGCTGATGCTGCGGGCTGACTCGTTCCACGACTTGGGCCTGTCTGAACGCGATTTTTACAGTCGCCCGCACCAGATCATTTTCGGGGCGATCTCCCAACTGATCGCCGCCAAGCAGCCGGTTGACATCATGACAGTGCAGCACCGTATCGAGCAGGACGGCGAGCTCGATGTTGCCGGCGGGTTTGCCTACCTAGTCGAGATCGCCAAGAACACCCCAAGCGCGGCGAACATCGTGACCTATGGGGGGATGGTGCGTAGCGCTGCAGAGCGGCGCTTCGCTGTTGCCAAGCTGCATGACTGTATCGCGGCGATGATGGAGCCTGGATTCAGCAACACCGATGAGCGGTTCGCTGCGATGGGGTCGCTGTTGTCTGAGGTCGATGCCAAGCGCTCTGGGGGTGTGACCGGGATTGCGGTACACGCCAGCGAAATCGTGCGGGACTGGTGTGATGAGCTGGATCGCCGGGCAAGCCGCCGCCCAGGGGAGATGACCGGTTATGCCACGGGGATCGCGTCCTTGGATGAGTTGCTCTACCCAGGTGGGATCAGCCCTACGGCGCTGGTGTGTATCGGCGCTCGACCGAAGATGGGCAAGACCACGCTGATGGCGAGTCTGTGTAACCACACGTCGCTGGTCAAGAAGCTCCCTGTGGTTGGTTTTTCGCTGGAGATGACACGGGGTGAGCTGTTCGAGGTCATGGTATCGCAAGCGTCCGGTGTCTCCGGCAAGCATCTGAAATCAATGTCTGACCAGTGCAAGATGGACAAGGCCTACGCTGTTGCCGCAGAGCTTGGTAACTCCAAACTCCATATCGCAGATCTGCCTGGGCTGACTGTGCACCAGGTGGTCCGTGAGAGTCGCCGGCTGAAGCGACAGTTCGGTCAGCTCGGGCTGATCGCTGTTGACTACCTGACGCTGATGACTGCCGACAAGGCTGAGCGTAACGATCTGGCTTACGGCGCGATAACCAAGGCGCTCAAGATGCTAGCCAAGGAGATGGGTTGCCCGGTGATCCTGCTGACTCAGCTCAATCGAGGGCTGGAGCAGCGTGCAGACAAACGCCCGGTTCCCAGCGACAGCCGTGACACCGGCCAGATCGAGCAGGATTGCGATGTGTGGATCGGCTGTTATCGCGATGAGGTCTATAACGAGGCTTCCCCGATGGCAGGAGTCATGGAGTTGCTGGTCAGGCTCAACCGAGGCGGTAAGACGGGAACCGCTTACTGCCAGTTCCATGATGGGGTGATCTCAAATATCGACCAGCAAGAGGTTGCGCGCATGGCACACGCTGCAGAAGTGGAACGCAGCAAGGCCAAGCCTGCGAAAGGGGGATGGGATGGCTGATTTGTTCAATCCGGATGTGATCGCCGCGGTCAAGGGCGCGAAATTCTGCCGGGTGGCGGTGTATCCGGCCGTGCGGGGCTGGTGTGGGGAACGGGTGCAGCTCGAGGTCGCCGACGAGATCGATGCGCTGGGGCACACCGACCAGCTGCGTGGCGCAGGGCATTGGCTGGCTCAGAACACGACGCCTGAGCGAGTGGCGGAGGAGGTCGAACGGTTGAGAGGTGCGCCAGTGCTGGTGTCGCGGCGTGGTGATGCATTTGGGGCTGTGGATAACTTCGAAGGGGAGGGCCTTGCCAACCAGTGACACGGGGTGTAGCGCACCGTACCATTGCCAGTGCCGGACCTATACCACCCGGCCGTTTGACCAAAGGACCCAGACCATGACCAAACCGCATACCCGAGATCTCTCCATCGCGACCCAACTTGGCCGCGTGATTGCGATCATGAGCGACGGAAAAGCCCGTACCCTGCGCGACATCGAGCGCGAGTGCTGGAGCCGCTACGGCCACGCCGACACCCAGGCCGCCATCAGCGCCCGCCTGCGCGAAGTCTGCTGCCACGGCTGGGTGAAACATTCCAGCAATCAGGTCATCGACGGCAAGCAGGTGTGGCACTACCGCATCGAGCCGTCCCCCACCACTGAGGCCGTTGCGGCTAAGGCGGTGGCAGCATGAGCTTCGCCATGACAATCGCCGCCGTTATGGCGGCCAGCGCTCCGGCTTGGATTGACCCGATCCGCTTCACGCCATCCAGTTCATTCTGCATCCCCAACCCGCGCAATGACCGGGCTGCACAGCGTCAGCGTGCCGCCGCCAAGCGCCGCAACAAAGCCAAACGGGGGTGAGCATGAGTTACCCCAAGTATTTCCTCCGCAGCCCCGACATCCGCACCCGGGCCAGCCAACTGGTCGCCAGCCTGCCGGTTGACCAGGACAAGCCGCTGGTTATCGAAATCAAGGAGCTGACCCGGAGTCTTGCCCAGAACGCTCTGTTCTGGGCCGTCATGACCGACATCGCCGAGCAGGTGAACTGGCACGGCCGCAAGCTCGCCAAGGAGGACTGGAAGCATGTCCTCTCCGCAGCTCTGTACCAGCAGGACGTGGTGCCGAACATCGACGGCAATGGCTTCGTGGTGCTGGGTAAGTCCACTTCCAAGATGACCGTGCGCGAGATGCGCGATCTCATTGAGCTGGCCCAATCCTTCGGCGCCCAGCAGGGCGTGAAGTTCGGGGATGAATCCCGCCGCGGCTTTGACTGGGTGGCGGCATACGGGAGGGCGGCAGCATGAGCAAGACCAAGGTTGACCAGCAGCACCTCTCCGACGTTGCCTCCCTGGGTTGCATTGCCTGCCGCAATGCCGGGCATGGCGCCACGCCAGCGGAAATCCATCACGTGCGCTCTGGGTCTGGCATGGCCCAGCGCGCCGAGCACACCCGGGTGCTACCGCTTTGCCCCCGGCACCACCGCGCCTGCTATCCCACAGGGTTCCACGCCGCCCCGCGTTCCTGGCAACAAGAGCACGGCAGCGAGGAGACCCTGCTGGAGCAGGTGGCCAGAGAAGTCACCGAACTGCGCAAGAACACCATCGGGAGGGCAGCATGATCCACCTCACCGCCCTCGATGCGGCCCGGTTACTGGGTAGCAGCCCGAAGGTCAGGACCGCAGCCAACCAGGTGCGCAAGGCCCAGCAGGTCATGTCCCTGCACGACAAGGTGCTGACCCAGCTGGTCGGCCTACCTGACCCCGCCACCGAGCTGTTGTTTCACCCCAAGCGCAAATGGCGCTTCGACTACGCCTGGCCCACCCGCATGATCGCCCTTGAGGTCCACGGCGGGATCCACTCAGGCGGCAGGCATACCAGGGGGAGGGGGTTCGTAGAGGACCGGGCCAAGATGAACGAGGCCACCTTGCTCGGGTGGACCGTGCTGGAAGTCACCCCGGAACACATCAAATCCGGCCAGTTGCGCGCCTGGCTGCTCGCCGCCTTCAATCAGGACCCAGACCAGAGGACCAATCCATGACCCATGCTATCGAAATGGCTCTGCGCCTATTCTCGCCGAAGGGGGCGCTCCATGAGCCCGCCGCCGGCAGGCAGTTCAATGCTCTGGGCCGGGACGAGTTTATCGGCGCCCTGCAGGTTGCTGCAAAGAACAACCCCCAGGGGCTCCAGTTCCTGATGGCAGACCACCTGGGGGATGAACAAGCCCTTGCGTCGCTGCTGACGCACTTCAGCGCCACGCTGGACAGTGACGAGGCCGGTGGTATGGCCATGGCAATCCTGCTGCGCCGCCCGCTGCCTGAGCAGCTGGATCACCTGGTACTTTGCCACCCTCACTATGACAAGGAGCGCCGCCGGGCCGCCGTGGTGATGGAGAAGGCCAAGCGCGCCCACCGGTCCGGCAATGATCACGAGTACCAGCGCCTTCTGGCTGAGCGGAACGAGATCCTGTCCCTAGCCAATGACCACTGTGTCGCCGAGATGATGCAGTCAGGGCGCTGCCCGCACTGCAATGGCACCGGGATCCGCCCGCGCAAGGGTGACGGCTGCCCGAAGTGCCACGGCACCGGCCGGGTCGTGCCACACGTAGAGTTGGTGTCGCGCCGGTTCGGGCAGGAGATGAGGCAGGCCGTAGAGCGTGCTGTTGATGAGGTGATCCACCAGGCGTCAGACCTGTCAAAGATCATGGACCGACAGGTGAGGGAGATGCGGGCGGCTTAGGTGCGGAGCGTTCGCCGCCGAGCAGGCGCAACCCCATGAATAGACGCAGTGATTGAATCCACCCCTCCCCGGCGTTAGTATTGCTCAAAGATGGCCAGAGTCCCCGTGACCCTGGCCTTTTTCATTTCTGGCCCGCCTCGTGCGGGCTTTGTCGTTTCTGGAGGGGCGATGACGCCTGACAAGGATCCACAGAACTACAGCGTGCTCGCCTATCTGGCATTCGGCGGGCTGAGCGTATGGGGAGGGCTTGTGACCTACATACAGACGGTGAAACGCGAGGGAAGGCAGTTCCGATGGGCCGAGGCGCTGCTGCAGGTGGTGGTGTCAGGGTTCGCCGGGATGCTGACCATGCTGCTGAGCTGGTACATCGCAGCCCCGCTCCCGTTGTGCGGCTTCATGGCTGGCCTGGCTGGCTTGATGGGGTCGAAAGCACTGGCGCTGTACGAACGCCGGGCAACCGGCTGGATGGGAGGGAGGGAGTGATGGTGAAAATGCGCTGGGTAGATGAAGCCCGTAGGCATATCGGGTTGACGGAGATTAAGGGGCCCCAACACAACCCCGAGATCGTGGCGATGTGGAAGGCCATCAAGCGGGGTGGTATCCGTGATGATGAAACCCCGTGGTGTGCCGCCTTTGTTGGAGCGTGCCTAGAGCGGGTCGGTATTCAGTCCACCCGGTTCGAGGGGGCGCGCTCCTATGCCTCCTGGGGGGAGAAGCTGGAAAAGCCGGTGGCAGGCTGCGTAGTGGTGTTCTCCCGGGATGGTGGCGGACACGTTGGGTTCGTAGTGGGGCAGGACAAGGCTGGCAATCTGCTGGTGCTGGGCGGCAATCAAGAAGATGCCGTGAATGTGAAGTCATTCAAGCGCCACCGGGTAACTGCATACCGATGGCCTGCTGGTGAGCCGATGCCTGGTGGTGAGTTGCCGGTGATGGCTGCCGCTGAGTTCTCGAAGTCAGAGGCGTAGGCGTCAGCCTTGCCGATATCGCCGGGTAACCGGTAACCGCAGAGAGGAGAGTGCGATGGAGCACATCGTTGAGGTGGTCATCAACTGGATCGTCATCCTGATGGCCGTGGTAGGGGGTGCGTCCCTCGTGGTGCAGGGTCTGGCCAAGATTGCGGCCGTCACCCCGTCCACCCGGGATGATGAGATTATCGGGAAGGTAGACGCCTTCCTTGTCGGTCTCATCAAGGTGCTGGATAAGCTGGCCCTGAACCTGCCGGCTGACAAGGCCAGGAAGCAATAACATGAACAGCTTGCTCCAACTGCTCGACATTCTAACGGCCCTTCTGGGCCGTTGGCTTAAGCAGGAGCGGGCAAGGGAGGTGCAGGAAAGCTATGACCAAAACCATAGTGACCCACAAGGGCGCTTTGCTGCTCGCTTCGGTGCTGCTTCTGGCCAGCTGCCAGACGACGCCAAGCCAAACGGCAAACTGCCCGCCACCCACTCCCAGGCTGACATGGAGCCCCGCCAATAACGGCGGGGTTTGTCTTTCTGGGGAATCAACGGCCGACCTACTGGACTATCTCGATGCACTGGAGCGATGCGGTGGTTAATGGCGTGACCGTGACCGGGGTTGTTACTCACGTGAGGGAGTATGACGGGAGTCAGGCCCTGGTCACCCTGAATACTGGCGTCTCCGTCGTAGTACCGGCTACCCATCAGCCCGTACCCGGCGACACCCTTGTTGAAGGCGAGCTATCTCTCTAAATGGCCAAGACCGACTGGGCACAGCTCAATGCAGAGTTCCTGCAGGAGCATGAAGCGACCGGCATCAGTGCGAAAGACTGGTGTGACAGCCGCGGCCTGAACTACAACTCGGCGCGTCGCTATTTGAAATCTCGGGGGCAATCCCCTGCGCAACCTGACAAATCTCGCGTAGCTGCGCAATCTGCGCATTCCGAAGTGCGCAAAACTGCGCAATCTGCGCAAAGTGCGCAAGCCAAGGGGAATGAGGCCAAGGCCAAAGGGGGAGAGCGAAGAGGGGAAAAGTCCTCGGCATCCACACAAACCCCTGACGACTCAGGCCAAAACCCGAAAAGAAAATCGGGACGCCAGCCAGATGGCCGCTTTGGCATGGGTAATCGTGAGTCAGTCGGCAACCCTGGCAACCCGAGCCCTGTCGCAAAGTGGAAGCAAGGCGACCAGCCTGCGCTGACCCACGGCGGTTACGCCCAGTTCCTCGACGCTGAGGAGTTGTTCGACCATGCCGAGGAGTTGCGGCTGACGGATGAGCTGGTATTCACCCGGGCGCGCGTTATCTCCGTCACCAAAACCATGAAGTCCCTACAGCAAGACTTGGTTGAGGCAAAGGAGGTGACTGACCGGATCGCGCTCTATGACAAGATCTTGCGGGCGGAGCAGGCTCTCGACCGTAACATTCAGCGTATCGAGTCTATCGAGCGCACCTTGAGCACCCTGCGCATAGATGAGGTGACCGGCCCCAAGATTGAGGCCGACACCAAGCGCATCAAGGCAGCCACCCGCAAGCTGACGGCCGAAGCCGATCGGCTGGAGAAGGATGGCGGCAGCGATACCACCCCAGTGAGTGAGATGCTTTCGGAGTTGCACGACATGGGCACCGGAGGGCTGATGTCGTGACAGTGGCCGAACTCGACATCTCCGCCATGACTGAGCAGGAGCAGATTGCGGCTATCCGCGAAAAGCTCAGCGATAAGTGGTGGCGGATGAACAACCTCTACATGATCGAGAACGAGCAGGGCAAGCTGGTGCGCTTCCGGCTGCGCCCGGCGCAGGAGCTGCTGTTCCGGACCATGTGGTACCTGAACATCATCCTCAAGGCGCGTCAGCTCGGATTCTCCACGGCTATCGACATCTATCTGCTGGACGAGGCGCTGTTCAACAAGAACCTCAAGTGCGGGATCATCGCTCAGGATCTTACGGCGGCCGGTGAGATATACCGCACCAAGATTGAAGTGCCCTTCGATAACCTGCCCGGCTGGCTCAAGGCCCAGTTCAAGGTGGTGACCCGACGCGGTGGGGCCAATGGTGGTCATATCCTGTTCCGGCACGGCTCCAGCATTCAGGTGGCCACCTCTTTCCGCTCCGGTACCGTCCAGCGCCTGCATGTGTCAGAGCACGGCAAGATCTGCGCCAAGTACCCGGAGAAGGCCAAGGAGGTGCGAACCGGTACTCTCAACGCCATTCACCCAGGGGCGATCGCCTTTATCGAGAGTACGGCGGAAGGTGTTGGTGGTGATTTCCACGCCATGAGCATGAAGTCTCTGGAGCTGTCCCGCTCAACCGGAGAACTGACTCAGCTGGATTGGAAGTTCCACTTCTTCGCCTGGTGGCAGGACCCCAAGTATCGCGCAGATGTTCCGGCGACCGGCGTGGTGATGAGCAAGACGCAGGCGGAATACTTCGCCGCGGTTGAGAAGGCGATGGATTGCACCATCAGCGATGAGCAGCGCCAGTGGTACGTACTCAAGGAGGCTAACCAGGGCGCAGAGATGAAGCAGGAGTTCCCCAGCACGCCGCTGGAGGCCTTCCTGACCTCTGGGCGTAGGGTATTTGACCCCATCGTAACGATGGAGGCTGAGGGCGATTGCATGGCTCCTCTCATCGTCTACGACATGGACCCCGTCACCGGCAAGCGCGAGAAGTTTCGCAAGCCTGAGAAGCTGGACGAGCAGGGCCAGCGCTCCCTTGAAAATATGCTTCTGGTGTGGGAGCTGCCAGATCCTGAGGAGGATTACGCCATCGGTGCTGACGTGGCGGAAGGTCTAGAGCACGGTGACCGCTCCAGCTTTGACGTGATCGCCAAGAGTGACGGGCGTCAGGTGGCCCACTGGTTCGGCCATCTTGATCCCGGCATGTTTGCCCAGCTGTTGGCCCATGTCGGCAAGTTCTACGGCACCGCAGAGCATGGCCCCGCCTATATCGGCCCGGAGCGTAACAACCACGGCCACGCCGTACTGCTCAAACTGCGTGAGCTCTATCCTACCCGCCGCATCTACACCCAGGAGTATATCGACCGGGATCGGGATGATGAGACCCAGCGCCTCGGCTGGCTGACCACCCGCCAATCCAAGCCGATCGTGGTGGATGGTCTCAAGGCCCTGCTGCGCGCCGGGCAGGCCGGTATCCGCTGGATAGGCACTATTTCCGAAGCAACCACCTACGTCTACGACAAATCCGGCAGCATGAACGCCCAGACCGGCTGTTATGACGACCAGTTGATGAGCTACATGATTGCCCAAGAGATGCGCGCCCGCATGCCTGCCCGCATCGTCAAACCCGAATCCACCCGTAAACCCAAGCATTGGATGGCCAACTGATGATCAACTCACAACCCAAAGCCCCCGAAAAGGGCGGCCTCGACACGCAGAAGCTGCTCGCGCTGATGAGCGATATCAATGGCCAGCCAGACTGGCGAAGCCTTGCCAACCGCTCCTGTGCCTACTACGACGGCGACCAGCTGCCGCCTGAGGTGATCAAGGCGCTCAAAGAGCGGGGTCAGCCCATCACTATCCACAACCTGATTGCCCCGACTATCGACGGCGTACTTGGGATGGAGGCTAAGAGCCGCACCGATCTGATGGTTATCGCTGACGACCACGACGACGAGCTCGAGCAGCTGGCCGAAGCCGTCAACGCCGAATATTCCGATATGTGCCGCCTTGGCGGGCTGGATCGCGCCCGGGGCGAGGCATACGGCGGCCAGATTAAAACTGGCTTGGGCTGGGTTGAGGTGTGCCGCCGTGGCGATCCGTTCGGCCCGCGCTACAAGTTCAGCAACGTCCACCGTGACGAGGTGTATTGGGATTGGCACAGCCGAGAGCCAGATCTCAGCGACTGCCGTTGGCTGATGCGGCGGCGCTGGGTTGATTTGGATGAAGCCAAGACCATGTTCCCGAGCAAGGCTCAGGCGCTGGAGTGGGGCGTCAACGATTGGGAAGGCATGGTCAGCCTGACCGCCATAGAGGGACTGGACCCCAACCTTGTCAGCGCCTATGACGAATGGAGCCAATTCAGCGGCAAGGAGGTCGAGTGGTGCAGCCGCGAGCGGGATCGCGTCCTGCTGCAGGTAGTCTACTACCGCACCTACACCATGCGTCAGGTGCTGATGCTCGACTCTGGCCGTGCGTTGGAGTTTGACAAAAGCAACCAACTGCACCTCGCTGCCATCGCCAGCGGTCGCGCCAGGCTGGAGCGCTGCCCGGTGGCTGTGATCCGTGAGTCGTGGTTTGTTGGCCCTCATCACCTGGTCGATCGTCCCTGCAGTGCGCCGCACAACATGTACCCTCTGGTGCCGTTCTGGGGGTATCGCAAGGACCGCACCGGCGAGCCTTATGGCCTGATTGCCCGCGCCATGCCCGCACAGGATGAGGTGAACCTGCGCCGCATCAAGCTCACCTTCTTGCTGCAGGCCAAGCGCGTCATCATGGACAAGGACGCCACCAACATGAGTCGGGATCAGGTGTTGGAGCAGGTAGAACGTCCGGATGGCTATATCGAGCTCAACCCAGACCGCAAGAATAAAGTCAGCGTGAGCGACGTATTCAAGGTGGAGCAGGATTTCAACGTGGCAGCCCAGCAGTTCCAAGTGATGCAGGATTCGGTGAAACTCATTCAGGATACCATGGGGGTTTATGCCGCCTTCTTGGGGCAGGGTTCGACCGGACAATCTGGCGTGGCCATCAGCAACCTGGTTGAGCAGGGCGCGACCACCCTCTCTGAGATCAACGACAACTACCGGATGGGCTGCCAGCAGGTTGGGCAACTGGCGCTGGCCTATCTGCTTGAGGATATGGCCAGCAAGCGCAACTACAAGGTGACCGTCAACCGCGACGACCCGCGCCGCCGCAAGGCTGTGGTGATTAACGTGGAGCAGGAAGGGGGCAAACTGACCAACGATGTGACACGGCTGCGAGCCCATATTGCCCTGGCGCCCATCCAGCAGACCGCAGCTTACAAGCAGCAACTGGCCGAGCGGATGACGCAAGCCATGTCCCAGTTGCCACCAGAGGCCGCCGCTGCCTGCTTCGATTTGGTGCTTGAGATGATGGATGTGCCGCGCAAGGACGAGTTTGCCGAGCGAGTGCGCAACGCCCTGAACATTCCTAAAACGCCGGATGAGATGACAGACGAGGAGCGCGCCGCCGCAGAGCAGCAGGCACAGCTGGCCCAGATGCAGCAGCAGATGGCCATGCAGGAGATGCAGGCCAAGCTGGCAGAGCTGGAAGGCAAGGCCGCCAAGTGGCAGGCAGAGGCCCAGCGCATCACCAAGCTGACCGACTCAATCCGCTTCGAGGACGCCCTCAAGCAGGCCCAGACCGGCAAGACCCTGCAGGAGATGGAGCAGCTGGCAGCCCAGCAGCAGGCGATGCAGACCGAGCAGGCAGCCCTGCAGGCCCAGCTGTTGGACACCATTCAGCTGCAGATAGACGCGATCGCGCTCTGATAGTTGCTTTCCTAATCGCCCAGCGTTAGGATTTCTCCATCATGGCCCAGTCTTTCGAGATTGGGCCTTTTCATTTCCAGACCCGGCCATAGTGCCGGGTTTTTTATTTGGAGCAGGCCATGACCGACAGTGTTGAGTTGAAAGGTGTACTCGAAGCAGCCCTCAGCGAAGATGGCGGCATTATCCTCATCCGTAACGCGATGGCCGAGTACCAGTCGCACAAGAAGGTTCATGCTGCGGTAATCTCAGAGGTTCATCCCTGCGACGAGCATGGCAACTTCATGATCGACATCACCAACCCGCTCTATGACGGCATCACCATCCCCTACATGGTCACCCCGGACATGGTTGCCAGATTCACCCCAGGCGTTGGTGACTACATCGTGCTGTATGAGAACGACTATGTGTCATTCAGCCCGAAAGATGTGTTTGAGGGCGGATACCTCATGATCGAGTGGCCGTCCGTGTGCGCCAGTGAAGAAGATGCCGAAATGGAGCGCGAGATCCAGACTATTGGGCTGACAGCGCCGCGTGTTACCCCGCAGCGCATCGAGGAGGTGATCGCCAGCGAGTTTTACTTCACGGCAGCAGATGGCGTTGCTGGTGCAGCGGCTGCTTGCACCCTGCATTGTCGCCACGCTGACGTCGATACAACCAAAGATATTGCCCCGCCCCCTCCATACCAATCGCATCGCCTGCTAACTTTCTGCGTGATCACGCTGAAAAACGGCTTCACCGTGACCGGCGAAAGCGCCCGCGCCAGCCCGGAGAACTTTGACGCAGAGCTGGGCCGCAAGATCGCCCGCGATAACGCCATCAACAAGGTGTGGATGCTAGAGGGCTACCTGCTGAAGCAGCGGCTGCACGATGAGAATCCCTAGCGATAGACGACAGCAGCAGCCTTTGCCCGCCTTGTGCGGGCTTTTTTATGCCCAGCCCCAGCCGGGGAGCGCTTTCACCGAGAGCCTTCCCCCGCTTGGGCAGCGATACCACCCACTGAAAACCCACGAGGACGACCATGAGCAAAACCATCGATAACCTGACCGGGACTGAAAGCCTGGACGAACTGGAAGCCATGCTGGCCGAGATTGAGCAAGCGCCCGATGTCGAGCTGGACAATGGCACTGACACCAAGCAAACGGACGTAGAACCCGCGCCGTCGGCGGGCGAGGTGGCAGCCGGTAACGAACAAGCCGCAGCCAATCAGGTTGAGGAACAGGCCAGCGCACCTGAAAAGGTCGTTATGGCCAAGAACGGTCAACACACCATCCCGTATGAAGTGCTGGAGCAGGCTCGCAACGAGACCAAGCAACTGCGTGAGCAGCTGGCTCAGGCGCAGCAGGCACAGGCAGAGCGGGATAAGTTGCAGGTGCTGCTGGAGAAGAACGGGATCGACCCATCTGTTGACCCTGACAACATCAGCAAGGAAGAGCTTGAGCAGCTGGCGCAGGACTATCCGGATATCGGTAAGGCCCTGATGGCCGTTGCCAGCAAGCTCGACAAGCTGGAGCCGCAAGCAGCGCCGCAACAGGTTCAGCCAGTCGCCAACCCGGTACAGGCCGCACTGCAGGCGGTACCTGACCTGGCCGCATGGCGTGACGGCGACCAAGACCGCTTCGATATGGCCCTCACTATCGATGACAAGTTGCAGGCCGATCCCGCGTGGAGCAACAAGCCGCTGGCGGAGCGATTCGCAGAAGTGGCTCGCCGCACCAAGCTGGCCTTTGGTGATGAGGTTGAAGCACCTCCAGCCAAGGCCCCCGGCAAGGCGGCAGAGAAACCCGCTGATCACATCCCGTCCAGCCCATCAGAACTCGGCCAAACCCATCACGCACCGGCAACGGGTGTCGAGCGCTATGGTGCCATGTCTCAGACCGAGCTTATCGGCGAGATGGGCGCCATGACGGACGCCCAAATGGAGGCGCTGCTGGAGCAGGCCGGGTTCTAACCCACCCCCCATTTCAATAAGCCAACCCCGACCACTGTGTCGGGGTTTTTGTTTTCATGTAGGAGAGGACCATGACCCAAGTCACCTCGGCGCAAGCCAACAAGATTTTGCAGGCCGCACTGTTTACGGCGGCCAACCGTTCCCACTCGCTGGTGAACATGCTGACCGAAGAGGCCCCCAAGGGCGCCAAGGTCAACGGCGGCAAGCAGACCAGTGCAGGTGCGCCGGTAGTTCGCATCACCGACCTGACCAAGCAGCGCGGCGACTCCGTGGATATGCAGCTGTTCCATCAGCTCTCCGGTCGCCCGAGCATGGGTGATCAGAAGCTGGATGGCCGCCTGGAGTCCCTGTCCTTTGCGGACTTCGCGCTCAAAATCAACCAGACCCGTCACGGTGTGGATGCTGGCGGCAAGATGAGCCAGCAGCGCACCAAGCACGATCTGATCAAGACCGCCCGCACGCTGCTTGCTGATGGTTACTACGGCCGACTGGTTGATCAGCGCGGCTTTTCCCAGCTGGCCGGCGCCCGCGGCGAATACTACGCGACCGATATCATCCTGCCGCTGGCGGATGATCCGGAATTCTCCGACATCATGATCAACCCGCTGACTGC